>JAQIDD010000252.1 GCA_027858215.1 Candidatus Delongbacteria bacterium
CCTCAGGTTCGTGTTAAACCGGGTGCGCTTATTATAATCGTTAGTGCGAAATCCTTCATCAGTATAATGTTTGCCAGAGATCACAAAATCCAGATACCCATATTGTTGTTGATGTGAAAAGCTCAGTCCCCCAAACATCGGTTTGTTTACCCAATAAAACAATTCTTCCCTCAGAGGTATAGCAACGGGTGTTTCTTCATCAACATAAAAATTCTCGTTGGTGTATAACCGGGTATCCCAAATTTTTCCATTCAATTGTTTGATAGGGTTTTTGGGCTGATTATAAAAACCCACATTGTAGATTATTTTAGTTTTTGATTTTTCGGTTGGATAAGCGGTACGGATATTGATAACTCCATTCATGGCAGACGAACCATACAACACTGATGATGCGCCTTTTAATACTTCAATTTGAGAGATGTTCTCTACAGGCATGTAACTCCATTTAACATCACCGGCATCAGCAGAAAGGATGGGCAAATCGTTTATCAGCACAAGCACTCTGCTTCCTGCTCCGTATGACCATCCACTGCCACCACGTATGCTGGCTTGGCGTTCATTTACCTCCACACCAGGGATTTTACTGATGGCATCTTCCATGTTATTCGTGTTGGTATTTTCTATCATCTGTGGTTTAATCACTTCCATTGAGGATACAACATCTGAGAGTTTCTGTTCATATTTTGATGCACTTACCACCACCTCTTCAATGATTTCAGCCTTTTCATGAAGGATAATATCCAATTCGGTTACTTCTCCACTTTTAATGTCAACTACTTTTTCAATATTTGCATATCCAACATAATGGAATTTAACATTATAGGTTCCCGGATTCAATTCGAAGCTAAACTTTCCATCAAAATCCGTAATGCCTCCGGTTGTAAAATCTGCATTTTGCTGTTTAATCATAACGTTGACCCCATAGAGTGGTTCGTCATTTTTATCAATTATTGTGCCTTTAAGTGTACCTGTCTGCGCACATAAATTAGATATTGAAATCAAGGCTAACACTGAAATTAAAAATATTTTTTTCATAATCCACAGGGCTTGGTTACGTAACAAATGTAATATATTTTTTTTATAAGCAAATGATGGAGAAATGAATTGCTGAATTTTGAATGGGATTGAATGAAAAAAGACCGGCATCACACCGGTCTTTTTCATATTTTGTAATGCTTATTACCTTATGAGCGTAACAGTACCTGATTTATTATAAGTGTTTCCATAATAATCATCAAACTCAAGATACCATGAATAAACACCTTCCTGGCTTTCTTCTTCTTTATAATTTCCGTCCCACCCTTCTGTAAAATCATCTGTAACAAAGACTTGTTCACCCCATCTGTTATAAATTTCCATGTGATAAGATTCAAGGTCAAACCCTGTAACAACAATTTTGAAGATTTCATTTATGCCATCGTGGTTTGGTGAAAATGCAGTTGGTGCATATACCATCTCTTCTTCGGCTACAGTAATCCCAAGTGAAGCGGTGTCAATACAACCAAACATAGACTCTGCGGTGAGTGTGACAACAAAATTACCAGATTGGTTATAAGCATGTTGCACATTCTCCTGATCGGAGGTTGTTCCATCATCAAAGTTCCAATGATAGAAATAAGCTCCATCAGTATAATTGGTAAAGGCAATAAGTGGATCTGACATCATCACATTGGTTCTGTTAGCTTCAAACTTGGCGTCCGGAGTTGGATAGACAGTAATGACTACTGTACTGTCCTTTTTGCATCCTTCAGCTGAAGTAACCAACAGGTTTACAAGGTAAGTGGTTGCATTATGGAATGTATGCTCAGGACTTTTATCGAAAGAAAGGTTTTCCACATCTCCGTCATCAAAATTCCATCTGTATTCCTGACCAATGTCTTCCGAGCCTTCGTTAAATTGTATTGTCAATGGCTGGCATCCTTCAGTGACACTGGCATTGATATTTACCGATGGCAGGTCGTATGTATAGATCGGATATTCAATATAAATGCTGTCGAAATGACATTGATCCCATGCGGTAAATGCAAATACAGAATCGTGTTCAGGCGCAACGGTAATTTGCGGGCCCGCTAATAAGCTGTCGTTCATATATACTTCGTATGGCCAATTACTACCGCCACCTCCACGAAGATTAAGATTAAACACAACCGAATCACCAGGACATACGGTATCATCGCTTGCGGTAACATTAAACTCAAGTGAATCAAGTACCGTAACGGTAAAATATGAAGTGTCACTGATGCAATTAATTGAATCAATCACAAAAGCACCATATTCTGTGGTTTCTGTGGGAGCCACTTCAATGACATCTCCCATGAGGCCGTGATGTGTCCAGAATACATCATAAGGAGGTACACCACCGGTAATCATGCTGTATCCAATTTCAACGGTTTGTCCGTAACAAATGGTCTGGTCACCCAGTGTTTCTATGTGTATCGGTTCGGGTTGATCTACGGTATCTGAAATGGTAAAGTGGCAATAGTGGGAATCCGTTACGGTAACCGTATAAATTCCGGCGGGAACATTAATGAGATCTTCCTGCCATGAACCATTTGACCAGACAAATGTGTATGGCGGGGTTCCACCTGCAGGATCAATATGAACAGAGCCGTCAGAATATCCGCCACAGGAACAATCCGTTGCTGTAATAGTAGCTGACAAGGGTGCATCAGGCTGAATAATCTCCACGGTATCATAAGCCACACAATCATGATCATCCAATATCGTGACTGCATATGTACCGGGATCAAGTGTATCAATGGTTTGTCCTATTTCACCGTTGGACCATTCATAGTAATATGGTTCTGTTCCACCATATACATTAACAGTTGCCCATCCGTTACCTTCACCATAGCAACGGACATCTTCATGTTCAATTTCCGCTGTAAGTGGCAGATCTGGTTCGTTTATTTGCACATACGCATAAGTCTGACAATCGTGTTGATCGGTAATGGTTACAATGTATATTCCAGCCTCCAGATCAACCAGGTCTTCAGATGTATCTCCGGTATTCCACTGGTAGTTGTATGGGGAAGTACCTCCGGTAACTGTCAAATCAATTGATCCATTACCAAATCCATAGCATGTCACATCTTCTGATTCAATGTTGGCAATCAGTTGATCGGGCTCAATCACAACCATTGTCCAAATGTATTTACAATTATGTGAATCTGTGATTGAAACGGTATAATCCCCTGCCGGTATATTTGTAAGGTCTTCAGTTTGCATACCATTAGACCACTCGTAGTAATATGGTGGTGTTCCTCCTGAAACGGTAATATCAAGGGCTCCGTCATAACCTCCCCAGCACGAAACATTCGTGTAATTGTAAGTCATGCTCAGTGGTGCATCCGGCTCATCAAGGAAAACAGAATCTTCGTGGGTACAGCCAACAGAATCTGTAATGGTAACATAATGCCATCCGGCATAAACACCATGAACATTTTGCTGATCAGAGCCTGAAGGTTCCCAGTGGTACGTATGTGGTGGAGCTCCACCGCCGGATTCGACATATAGGTTTCCGGTTTGATCACCATGGCACAATACGTCATCGCCATCTGTTTCCGACCACATTGGTGGATATAAATGTGTGACATTGAGTTCTGAATACACTTCACACCCATACACATCTGAAACAGTTACATAATAATAGCCTGCGGGAACATAAATACTGTCAACAGGGCTCATGTGTGTGTTGGTAACGCCATATGAATATTCAAAGGTATATGGGCCGGTAGAATTTAGTGCAGTAACTGTAATCACTCCGGTTGTATCCCCATAACAAAGGATATTATTGCCATCAATTTCCACATCAAGTTCGGGAAGAGGAATAATATTGACCTGATCAGTGATGGAATCATCATCTTCATAGAAACCTTCCATTAGCCAGGTTTCTTCAAACCAATTTATAGGAATATATCCCAATGGGATTGAACCCTCTAACAAGGGGCCAATTGTAAAGGGGCCAATTGTAATGTCTTTCGTTCCATTTCTTAATTCATTGACAGTAATATATTCATCTTCCTCAAGGTAATTGGAAAGATCTATTCCAGGCAATTCATACCCGGGAGCTGAGGCTTCAACCGTCCTTACCTGGCCTGTTTCAGGATCTTCGTATGTGATTGGCAAATCAAAGGCAGGTATTTCATTGGATTTAAATGGGGTCTCCAGCACAATTTCGATGGAAGCCCACACCACTGAATAGTTAAAGTCAAAAGCTAGGGAATCCCAGGTATGATTAGTGAAAGTAGGCGTTATATCATACCCAAGGACATCAATATCCATAGAATCCCAGTCGAAACACGGATATGTAAAATTAAGGTCGTTGTTAACAGCAAAGGTTACTTCATCTGCATCGCCGGAATCCACAACATTGTCATTGTCTGCGGGGTCTGTGACCGTGTAAGGAACTTCAAGAGGGAATCCAAGGGTAACCCAGATGGTGGGACAGAAAGAAAATTCCTGAGTCATCCATGAGGTCATTGATATTGAAATTTGAAGGATATAATAATCAATGTAGGCTGTAACAGGCCCTGAATTGTAAGTAATTGTACCACCATCAATAATGTCAATAACATTAGCTATGGCAGGTCCTGTGGGAGGGGGTATAATATTAGCTATGGCACTGAGGAAAGTAAGGATGTTCAATTCAAATTGGATCCAGTCATCTTGTCCATAGGCATGCAAACATTGAGTATTTGTATTAAGCCAGTCGTCTGTTTCAACATAGGGCAGGTCAATTTGTCCCGTAAGGCCGATGCCAAACCAGTCAGGTATGATAATGGGTAAAACGGTATCCTCACAAAATGCAGGTAAGCCGGTAACCGGATCGAGACATGGGTAAACCGTTTCTCCTGTGTTCCCATTCAAATAAAATATGGCAATGGAATCATGTGGCAGTGGCTGTCCGGGAACCGGATCATGAGGAATAGCAATATGTGGCATCAGCGGTATAGTGGTTGTCCCAAACAATTCTATGACCAGGTCCATGTGCATTCCTAAACCAAATTCAAGATCAAGGGCAATGATTCCGGCTTCCGGGAAATATGTATCAAGGTAGTATCCGTTTTGAACTTCGTACCATGTATTAACAGTAACGGTTTCCCCGGGATCAAAACTGTAATCATCGGGAAAATCAAGGGTAACTTCTATGGGGTACTTAATGTCAATCCATCCGGTGTGAAATCCATGAATGCTAAAGGTTGACCTGATAACGCCCCAGAAACCATAATCAAGACCCATGCCGAAAGTTTGTCCAAAGATACTGGTATATGCACCTATATTATTAGACTCATTCCATTCAATATCAATGAGATCATAATCAAAATCCAGACTAAAATATCCACCGGGCCCCCACATATCCTGGTCTTGAGTTTGATAATTAATGTTGTGTATCAGTACATTATCAGGATTCTGGGCATATCCTGATACGGTTGACAACAACATAAGGCTACAAATGCTGATGAATATAGTAATCAATTTTTTCATAACGTATTATTTTAGAACTATATTGGCAGATAAAAGGCTGCTCAATAATGGTTTTATTATTATTTTCTTCAGGCTAACAGGATAATTGGCATTGAGCCAGATCGTATAATTATAATCTCCGGCAAACATCATCATGCGTTCAAATTCAACACCCTTGGTTTCAAAACTTACGGTGTAAATAACACCGGATAATCCGGAATGTAATTCTACCTCTTCCCTGCTAACAAGTTTAACTCCCTGCCCTTCCAGATGTTCTTTGGTCATCACTTTATCAATCACAGGCCAACTTGTTCCTTCAATGTCTTTTACCTGGATACTGGAACTTGTGCCAGGATGAATATAACCGGGAATATCTTTTGCAAAAACAAAATGTTCAGGCGGAATCAAAGCAACCCGGGTGTTTTTCACAGTATCAAGTTTGCTTTCATCGTATGGCTTCTCTTTCACAGCTTTAATATAATAATCACTTACACTAAAGGTGCTGTCTTTTTTGTCATTTTGAGCAAACAACAACACCGGAAGTAAGATTACAATTCCGCTAAACAATATACGTTTCATAAAACATTAATCTCCAAGCCTCTAAAATACAAAAAAATAATTACATGTGCAATTTATTTTCCATTTATATGACGAATTTAATTGCGTCTGGTTGCTTGGTTTATTAACCAAGGTTTTGCATCAGACCGAATCATAGGTTATTATTCGTCCATTTAATGCCTGTGGGCATTAGTATTGCCGGAATACCGGAAGGCATGTATTAAATGATAAATTCAAACAAAATTATTTTGTTTGAATGACTTTCTTGTAGAAGAGGATAAAAACAAAAACGCCGGTTGTGATGGAAGCATCTGCAATATTGAAAACAGGCTTAAAAAAAGTAAACGGCTGCCCACCGATTTTTGGCACCCATTCAGGGTAAAATCCATTGATGATGGGAAAATAAAACATATCAACCACTTTCCCGTGTAAGAACTCGCTATATCCCCCGGCTTCCGGAAACATATCGGCAACCCGGAATGAACTGTGTTCAAATATCAATCCGTAAAATGCCGAATCGATCAGGTTTCCCAATGCTCCTGCTATGATAAGTGAAAGCGCAACAATAAAATAATAATTTGTGCCTTTTTTTATGCTTTGAAACAAGTACCATCCCATAAAACCAATGGCAACGATACGAAACAAACTCAAAATCAATTTGCCTGATGCTCCGCCAAATTCCATTCCAAAAGCCATGCCTGGGTTTTCAGTAAAGTGAATGATAAACCAATCTGCAATGCGGTATTCTTCACCCAGCATCATGTGTGTTTTTATCCAGATTTTCAATATCTGATCAATAATGAGGATCAGGAGAATGATTCCAGAGGCAATTACAAATTTCTTTTTGTTATTTCCCATTTGAACTGAGTCGCATTCCACATCCAAAAATCAAAGGCACAGGCAATCCATACACCAATGAATTTTGATGCATTGTTATTTTCTGTTGTTTTTTGCCTCAATGCTTAGTGTAGCATGTGGTACTGCTCTGAGCCTTTCTTTGGAAATCAGTTTTCCTGTTTCTCTGCATACGCCATAAGTGCCGTTCTCGATGCGTACAAGGGCAGCGTTCAGATGACGGATAAACTTTTCCTGACGTTGGGCAAGCCTGCCAGCTTCTTCTTTTGATAACACAGCAGCTCCTTCTTCAAGCACTTTAAATGTAGGCGATGTATCCTGTATATCATTGCTGCCATCATGATTTAAGGCAGACTTATACATTTCAAAATCCCTTCTGGCCTGTTCTAATTTTCTCAGAATAATTTCCTTGAATTCCTGAAGCTCTTCTTTACTGTATCTCCTTTTTTCATTTTTTTCTTCAGCCATAGTTTATTGTTTTAAATTATTATCCGCTTTTACAATGTGTAATGTTGCATCTTTATTATTAATGTTTACGTGTGTTGTTGATTTTTGTTCCAGTTTTTCAAAATATTTTATCGATAATGCCAAAGTTTGTTCGCAAATATAAGATTCAAAGGCCGTTATTGCCTCCCGTATTTCAGTGTCAGCGGCTACCTTAACATGAATTTTATCGGTCACATCAAAACCACTGTTTTTTCGCAGGTTCTGAATCCTGTTGATCAATTCCCGGGCAATGCCTTCTTTTTTAAGGTCATCAGTTAACTTAACATCCAATGCCACCGTTAAATTACCCTGATTGCTTACTTCCCAGCCGGGGATATCTTCGGAAAAGATTTCAACATCTTCGAGGCAAACTGTAATGGTTTGTCCGTCTATATCAATTGAATACTTGCCTTTATTTTCTAAACTAGCAATGTCCTCCTGTGACATCTGAGCGATTTTTGGTGTGATTTGCTTCATTAGTTTACCATATTTTGGGCCCAGGCTTTTGAAATTCGGTTTGATCTTTTTTACCAGGACATCAGAAGCATCACTCAGATATTCAATGGTTTTGATGTTGGTTTCTGTTTTGATGATGTCTTCAACTATTTGTAATTGTTGTTGCATTTTTTTATCAGAAACCGGAATCATAACTACTTTCAGGGGTTGCCTTACCTTGATGTTGACTTTTCGCCGTAGCGCCAATATCATGCTTGAAATGCTTTGTGCCATTTGCATGCGTTCTTCCAGATCTTTCTGCATGAGTGATTTATTGCATACCGGAAAATCTTCAAGATGAACAGATGATTCAGCCTGGTTCGATGTCAGGTCAGCGTACATTTTTTCAGGATAAAATGGTGACAGCGGACACATCAGCTTAGCCACTACCAGGAGGCATTCGTGCAATGTCTGGTAAGCAGCGAGTTTATCAGTGTTCATTTCTCCACCCCAGTATCGCTTTCTGCCCAAACGCACGTACCAGTTGCTTAAATGATCAATCACGAAATTCTGAATCAACCTGCCTGCGCGTGTTGGTTCATAATTGTCGAAAGATTCAGTTACATCAGCGATCAGGCTGTTTGTTTGAGAAATAATCCATTGATCAATCATGGGACGCTGATCAACCGGTATTTTTTCTTTTGAAATGTCGAATCCGTCAATGTTGGCATACAATGCAAAGAAACTGTATGTATTGTAAAGGGTACTGAAAAATTTACGTTGAATTTTTTCAATGCCCTTTGGATCGAACTTCAAATTATCCCATGGCTGCGCATTGGTTACCATGTACCACCGCAGCGCATCTGCACCATATTTATTCATGGTTTCAAAAGGGTCCACGGCATTGCCAAGGCGTTTTGACATTTTATTGCCATATTTATCCAGCACCAAGCCATTGGATATGATGTTTTTAAATGCTACATCATCGCTTATCATGGTAGCAATGGCATGTAATGTAAAAAACCACCCCCGGGTTTGATCCACACCTTCCGCAATAAAATCAGCTGGTACACGCTTGTTAAAATCTTCTTTGTTTTCAAACGGATAATGCCATTGTGCATAAGGCATAGCACCGGAATCAAACCAAACATCAATGAGATCAGCTTCCCGTTTCATAGGCTTCCCGGAGTCACTGACAAGCACAATGTCATCAACAAAAGGCCGGTGCAAATCTATTTTTTCATAATTTTCAGCAGTAACATCTCCTCGTTCAAATCCGGCAAACGGATTTTTATCCATCAGTCCGGCTTGTACGGATTTTTCAATTTCGCTGAGTAATTGTTCCACCGATCCGATGCATGTGCGTTCATTCCCGTCTTCTGTACTCCAGATTGGCAAAGGGGTCCCCCAGTACCTTGAGCGGCTCAGGTTCCAGTCAACCAGATTTTCAAGCCATTTTCCAAACCGGCCTTCACCGGTGCTTTTGGGCTTCCAGTTGATGGTGTTGTTCAGCTCCATCATGCGCTCTTTTACTGCTGTGGTTTTTATGAACCATGAATCAAGCGGATAATATAAAACCGGTTTATCGGTACGCCAGCAATGCGGATAATTATGTACGTATTTTTCCACCTTAAATGCCTTGCCCTGTTTTTTAAGGGTTACAGCAATATCTACATCCAGACCAGGGGCATCAGGTTTTGCATTTTCATCGTATTCATTTTTTACGTAGCTGCTGGCAAATTCACTATAAATGGAAGTATCAACATGTTTTTCCACAAAATCTTCATCAATATCTTCAATGGGGATCATGCGTCCTTTTTTATCCACCATAGGGACCTTTTGATTGTCCTTATCTATCAATATCATTGGAGCAATCCCGGCAATTTTTGCTACACGGTCATCATCAGCACCAAATGTTGGAGCAATGTGCACCAGGCCTGTTCCCTCATCTGTGGTAACATAATCCGCTTCAATGATATTGAATGCATCTCCCATTGGTTTTACCCAGGGTATCAGTTGTTCATAAGACATCCCAACAAGGGATGAGCCTTTATATTCATCCACAAGCTGCCATGGAATATGCTTGCTGCCGGGTTTGAAGGCATCAAAATCTCCGTTTTTAAAATCTTCTGAAAAATATGCATTTACAAGGTCTTTAGCCACTATGACATGTACCGGGTTTCCAAGGTAAGGATTGACTGTTTTTACGAGTGCATAATCAAGGTTTGGGCCGACAGCCAAAGCTGTATTTGACGGCAATGTCCAGGGGGTAGTTGTCCATGCCAGAAAAAATACACTGGTGTCACACTTATTAAGTATCGGCTTATTTTCCTTTTTATCGGGCACATGAAACATGCCTGTCACGGTGGTGTCTTTTACATCCCGGTAACATCCGGGTTGGTTAAGTTCATGTGTGCTCAGTCCTGTACCGGCAGCAGGAGAATAAGGTTGTATGGTATATCCCTTATAGATGAGGTCGTGATCATACAGAGTTTTCAACAAAAACCAAAGGGTTTCAATGTAACGGTTATCATAGGTTACGTACGGGTCATCCATATTGATCCAGTATCCCATCTGACGGGTAAGGTTTTCCCACATATCCGTATATTTCATCACTTCACTGCGGCATGTTTTATTAAACTGTCCCACGCTGATATCCTTACCTATGTCTTCTTTTGAAATGCCCAAGGTGTTTTCAACAGACAATTCAACGGGCAAACCATGTGTATCCCACCCGGCTTTTCGTTTGACCTGAAATCCCTGCATAGTTTTATACCTGCAAACAAGATCTTTTATCGTACGAGCCATCACATGGTGTATTCCAGGCTTACCATTGGCTGAAGGAGGCCCTTCATGAAAAATGAAAGGAGCAGCGTTTTCTCGTCTCTCTACCGATTTTTTAAAGCTGTTTTCTGCTTTCCACTTTTGTTGTATTTCACGATTCACTTCTGGTAAGTTAAGTGAATTATACTCAGGAAATTTTGAATGCATTCTTTGAATGTTTTAATCTGAATTTTGCAATCTACAAATATACTGTGTGTGGAATGAGTTTCCAAATCTTATTAAATACAGATGCATAAATTATCAAATTACAAAACGTGTCCGGTGAAGACGGATCTCAAAAATTAAATAATTTTTGCTATTCTAAAATCTAACGGACGATCAGGATTGCACGATTATGAGAAATCACGATTGCACGAAAGCGAGATAGCACAAAAAGGGAAGTTATTTATTTCCATTGCTCATGCTTTGTGTGCTTTGTGATTATAGATAAGCTTTTATATTTATAGTTTTGTCACACCATCGTGCTATCGTGCCATCTTTGTGTTAATAATAAAATTTTCGCAGAAAACATAATCTATTTTTAAAGAATTTAATATGACCTTTACATTAAGTAAAC
>JAQIDD010000310.1 GCA_027858215.1 Candidatus Delongbacteria bacterium
CAACACGAACGATCCCGACAATCCAGGTAGTATCATGCTGCATGCCGCTACAATGCCACAGATGAACAAATACCATATTTCAACGTTTTCGGTAGCGGGTGTGAGCACAGAAATGACCACGGCAGCTGTTGTCCCTAAAGCAAAACTCACAATGACCTGCCACGTCCAGCGTCCGATTCGCCGGGCCACGTAATACACCGATGCTGCCACCAGTCCGAAAAAGAATGCCCAGATGTAAACCGGATAATCTTCAAATAAATATTCAAACAAACGGGCAATGGAAACAATGGCGACAACAATGCCTGACAACACAAAAACCAGGAAAAAAAGGTCAACATGATTGGCAAAATCTTTAAGTTTTCCCTTAAAAAGCAGTTTTGCAGCTTTCACATTGAATGATTTAATGGCGTCCATCAGGCGCTCAAAAATGCCGGTAATTAAAGCAATGGTTCCTCCTGAAACACCCGGAATAACATTGGCTGCTCCCATTGCCATGCCTTTCAGTCCATAATTCAGTGCGTGCTTTATTGATTGTTTCATCCGTCTGTAATATTAATTTTATCGTTCAGTACCTGTCCCGTTGACCAACCGGGATGAATTGCAAATTAAACTTGCAATATTAGCATTTTAAAATCAAATTGACGGTATTTTGAGACGAAAATCGGGAATCATGAAATGTTACTGTTTGTTTTTTAACAATGAGCGCAATTCCGTAAAATGGACAGCTTTGGGGTAGAAAGAAAAGAAATCATTGGATTCATCGGCATTCAGTCTCAATGCTTCTGAAAAATATGAAATGGCGTTCTTTTTGTCTTTCACTTCCAGGTGATACGCAGCCAACCGGTACTTTATCCGGGCAGTGTTCTCATTGAAACTATCGCCTTCAGTTAAGAGTTTTATGGCGTGTTTTACGTTTCCTGTTGAAAAAGCAAGATCAGCATAATTTACCCAGATTTCGGGGTTATAAGGGTACAAATCCAGGGCTTTTTTAAAGGCTTTTTCCGCTTCGGTGGCAAAATTTATCTTTTGACAGGATATTGCTAATGAATACCAGTAATCTGGATTATACGCAGTGTGTTTTAGGGCTGTTTTGATGTGTGTTATGCTTTCAAGGTATTTTCCTTCATCATATTTTAACAAACCAAGGCCATGATGGGCTTCTGAACATCTGGAGTTTTTATCCAGGGCTGAAAGGTAATATTGTTGTGCTGTTTTACTTTCTTCCAGCTTATAATAGGCCTCTCCTGTTTCTGCAATGATATCAGCTTCCGGCTCAGCCAGTTCAATGTATTTTTTAAAATACACAATGGCCTGTTTATAGTCCTGCAATTGCATGAGATTTTCAGCACTGCCAAGCACCGCTGGTAAATAAGCGGGTTTTACAGTCAGGGCATATTCAAATGCGTCCTGGGCCTGTTGGTATTTTTCTTTGTTGTGATAATTTACAGCAAGGTTATACCATGCAGATTCTGAAAAAGGATTGCGGTCAAGGTATTTTTTATAATAGTCGGTACTCTTTTCGTAATTACCTGATTTTTCGTAACAATAAGCCAGATCATACAATAATTCCGGTTCCGCCCCCCCTGACAATTTATAAGCCGCTTTAAAATAGGCAATGGCAGATTTGTATTGGGTAGCGGTTTCGAGTGTTGTGGCTATTGTATAATACATGTCCTCCAATTCATCCCCTGCCATGTCAACTGCTTTTTCAAACATTTTTTTGGCTGCTTTGAATTTTTTATTCATGACATGTATCATGCCTTTGATCAGGTAAACTTCTGCATTTGATTTTTCCAGGGATTCAACTTCTTCCAAAAGCTCCCATGCCTCATCCAGATTGCCTGTGGAAAACAAATACTTGGCTTTTCTGAATTTGATCCCCACGGTTCCGGGATGCAATTTATCAGACAATTTTAATAAGGTAAGAACCGCTTCCGTTTTATCCAAATCAAGGTGATAATCCAACAAAAATTCCAATTCATTGACATCAAAATACGATGGGTATCCATGCCTCAAATAGGATTCAAAATTGTTGATTAAATCCTCATACTCACTGTTTGACAAAAAATCAAAATTCCGTTCGCTCATCTTAGATTATGTTGTAACCAATTTTCCTTACAAATGTAATCATTTTATATGAACAAACGAAAATTTTCATCAACAGGCAATAGTGAATAAAATTCTAAAGCACAACATAACATCCCTTAAGGGGACTTCTAATAATTCTTTCGCATCAAGATTTTCAGCGTTTTTCATAGACAATGCAAATTTTTGAA
>JAQIDD010000176.1 GCA_027858215.1 Candidatus Delongbacteria bacterium
AAATAACAGTAATCATTAAAACAAGCCACCACAGCCTGATAAATATCTTCTCATAACTGTAAAGTTCAACGACACTAATTTCCTTTTCTCTATTCATAATTTATTCTATTATTTCATCAATCTGATAATTATTTCTGTCTGTGCTGCTTCTTGAAATAAGTTCAGCAAGAAACCCTGCAAGGAATAACACCACGCCGATCACCATGCATGTCAGGGCTATGTAAAAATACGGATTTTCAGTGACGCGTTCAAGTACAAGCCCGTGACTTATGGCAACAATCTTCCTGATACCCAAATACAATGCAGACGCAAGGCCTACCAAAAAAACAATACATCCAAGCACACCAAACAAATGCATGGGGCGTTTCGCAAACCTTGTAATAAACAAAACAGACATCAAATCAAGAAAACCGTTGATAAAACGCTCAAATCCAAATTTTGTTTTTCCGTACTGCCGTTTCTGGTGTTTCACCACTTTTTCGCCTATTTTATTAAACCCGGCTTGCTTTACCAATACAGGGATATAACGATGCATTTCTCCATATACTTCGATGCTTTTTACCACTTTATTGCGGTAAGCTTTCAACCCACAGTTAAAATCATGGAGTTTTATACCAGTGGCTTTCCTGGCTACCCAGTTGTAAAATTTACTTGGAATTGTTTTACTGATGGGATCATAACGTTTCTTTTTCCATCCGGATATCATATCAAAACCATGCTTGGTGATCAGGTTATACATATCCGGTATTTCCTCCGGAGAATCCTGCATGTCAGCATCCATAGTAACAACCACGTCTCCTCTTGCATTTTGAAACCCCGTATACAAAGCGGCCGACTTACCATAATTGCGGCGGTATCTGAAAGCCCTCAACGCATCACCATACTGATTTTTAAGTTCATTAATGACTTCCCATGACTTATCATTGCTTCCATCATCCACCATCAACACTTCATAATTGTATTTGGATTTTTTCATGACCGATGCAATCCATTTCATCAGTTCGGGCAACGATTCCTCCTCATCATACAATGGCACTATTACTGTCACATCAAGATTATTGCTCATAATTTAACCCTCTTCATTGTCATCATCCACAACGGGAACCTGCTTTATCCCCTTTGTAAACGCTGATGAAATTAATACTCCGATCAACACCCACCATGCAATTTGAAATATACTCATAACAGCTACGGCAACAGGTGTTATGAACTTCTGCTGTGCTTCCAATGCTTTTTGCTGCGCTGATGCCGGGATATCCTGCTGCAGCACTGCAATTTCTGCCTGCTGCCTGATGTATTCAATCAGATCAGGGGCTATGAAAGCAAAAAACAGATAATTATAGATGGCCAATATCAACGCAGCAAAAACGCCGGTAAGCATTCCTACGCCCAGTGCTTTGCCATACCTTATTGTCAGGCCTGGATTTTCATTTTTGTAAAACACCTGCGATACAACAACCATGGCAATGACAATCAGTATTTGCACCCATTGCATCCATTTTGAATCACCAATGTTAGCCATATAACTGATCAGGGAGAGAATAATGACAACCAAAGCGGCCAGAAACCCCCAGCTCAATGCATGTTTCCAGACTGGTTTTAAAGATTTTTCCATACAATGTTAAGTTATGGTATAAAACTATTATCAGACAAAGATAAAATTTTTTATTCATTGTTTCATGGCTTATTCGAAATTCTTCATATATTTGCAGTCCGGGTAAGTCTTGTACGACCAGCTCCCGCTGAACTCCCCCAGGTCCGGAAGGAAGCAAGGGTAGGCGGTTGTAGCGGTGCGATGCAAGTAGCTTGCCCGGTTTTATTTTACCCTTTCGATTTAAGTTATCCAGGAATTTTAGGTAAGCCTGCCAGGCTAAAAAGTCATCAAGGAGCAGTGGTTGCCTCCATTAAAAACATCCTGTTTTTGTCCTTGCTTCAAACATTATTTGTTTATGCTTGCAAGAGCGACATTCTGCCATTATATAGTTAAGGGGACTTCTATTAATTCTTTCGCATCAAGATTTTCAGCGTTTTTCATAGACAATGAAAATTTTTGAAGCACTATCGGGATAATGCAATAAAATTTTAAGCAGTATATGAGAA
>JAQIDD010000367.1 GCA_027858215.1 Candidatus Delongbacteria bacterium
AGGAAGTTAAAATTATAATAATTATTAATGTGAATATTCGTTTCATAATGCTTTAATGAATGATTAATTTTATTTTTCTGTTTTTATCGTCATTTAAAATGTGCATTATATAAAGTCCCGTATTCATTTCACTGAGATCAATTCTGGTATCAGATTCTGATATAGTCTTGCTAAAGACAATTTTACCATTCATATTTATAATATTCAATTCACTGTTTATCAACCCGTTTTCAACACACAAGATAACAAAATTTTCTGCAGGATTGGGAAATATTTTTATTCCTCCCAACCCATCTTCCTTAAAACCTGTTTCTTCGACAGTTAGCAACCGGGAATAGGCGTGACTACCACAATCGTTAAAAGCATTCAACTCAACCGTATATTCTCCCGGCGCATCATACACATGTTGTGGGGAAACAACCGTGGAATTTTGGCCATCTCCAAAATCCCAAAGGTAATCAGTGGCAAATTGCGATGTATTCTCAAATTCAATGGTCAATCCGGAAATATCACTTGTAAAATCAGCAATTGGGTCATTATTCAGTGCGGCATACACAGGCGTGCGTACTGAATAACAATCCGGTGTTGACACGTGCCAGTTGTAAAAATAAGGATACAGTTTATCCGAGCTGTACCAGCCTTCACCCATATCTGCATCTGTAATGCTGAGCACATTGTCAAATGCATATGGATAATCAAAAGAACTCCAGATACCGGTTTGTCCACGCAGAAATCCACAATCAGCACTGGCAGCAAGTTGATAATTGTTGCCCGGGAAAACCATAAAATCAAGGCTGATGGTTTGTTCCCCGGCCGGCACATTTACAATTTTTTCTGCCACTGCATTGCCAATAGAATCCTTTATTGAGATTGTACGTTCTCCGGGGTTTTCAGCATATACGGTAATCGAATCAATGATACAGGTTTGAAAAACATCAAAAATCAACCCATGTTCCACATCATCATAATTGTATTCTCCACCTTCACTGTCGTCTGGTTCTCCCACGGTGCCGGAAGTTCCCGAAAATGCAGCTTCAGCGTAATACGTATGCGGTTCATAGATCATCGGTGTAGCAAACATTTCCCCCTGTGACACAGGCGTGTCGCTGAACAGTGAATCGTACCAGTGAACGTCACCATTGCTGTATGCACGCAATTCCATGCTTCCTGAATCAGCACATACACTGGCATTATGCACAGAATCCAACTGTGGCAAATTCACATGCACATGATTCTCTTTGGTTTCAATGTTGGACCCGTTTTCATTTTCCGCTACGAGGCTAACCGTATAATACCCATTTTGGTAAAATGCATGTACCGGGTTTTCTGCCGTATCGGTCTGGCCATCTCCAAAATCCCAGATATAAGAGATATCCCCTGCCCCTTCTGTCTCATTAAAAAATTGTATTTGATTGACACAGGTAAGCTCAGTTTGCGTAGCAGAAAAATCAGGGTAAGGTGGCAAAATACCCAGCGGGACAAGTTGTAGCTCCTGGTTTATGGTTTCACCTTCAATGAGATCAAACGCCAGGGTTTTGGTTTTGTATCCTGCTTTGGAAAAACTTATGTTCCATTCACCTGTATCCAACAAGCGGTGGTAATCACCATATGGTAAAAAGGAAAACACATGTGAGTTGTGGACATCATGACCTTCGATAAAAACCCTGGCTTCCAGGGGATCGCCGGTGATCGAATCAGTAACAATACCATGAATCCCTTCAAGGGCTTCTTCAAAATAACCGAGCAAAGCATCCCTGTTGTAATTCCAGTGATCCGGTAACAATTCAGCGTCAAGCAATTTATCGGTTGACAATTCCATGGTAAGTTCGCGGCAATGATGATAATAATTCATATAATCCTGTCGTGTGCCGTTAGCGGTGTACCAGGCATACCCATTTGTAACGCCGTCATCCTGGTCCGTTAAATATCCAGACGCAGCATCCTGGTGCACTTGATCAGCGTATGTTGTAGCTACATCAATCCACCACTCATTATCGGCGGGCAGTGTTTCCCAGGTATCCCACGGATAGTTGAGCAACTCGGCGCCGGAATGAGCATTTGCGGACATGACAAAATGCCTTTCAGTGGCAAAATCAATCATGGCCAGGTTTTCTGTTGCTGTGGGATTTCCGTCCGGATGTTGTCCATCCTGGAAATCAGGAAAATTCCTGTTTAAGTCAATCCCGTCGGCATTATACCTGGTTGACCCGGATACATCATTTTCATCATTACCATAGGTCCCATCCGGATTGGACAAGGGGTTTATCCACAATTCCATGTTGTTAATGATACTATCTACCCTGTCATCACTGCCATAATTAGACAGCAGGTAATCAATCATGCGCAAAGGAAACATATAACTCACCAGCTCATCCCCGTGCATTTGTCCTGTCAGAAAAAATTCCGGTTCAGGCTCATCCTCCGTGATGTTATCGCTAATCTTAACAACCAGCATAGCCCGTCCTTCCACAGAGAACCCAATGGTATCCAACCTGCAGATATCAGGGTAATCGTTAGCGTAAGACAGCATCATTTCCTGAAACACAGACCATGTGGGGTATTTGTCCCAACTGGCCATTTCTGCTGTTGTTGTTGCCATGGTAATTGCTCTTCCCTTTTCATAATAAGGTTTATATAAGCTGTACTGAACACCTGTTTCTGACAATGCTTGTTCCTGCTTTTCATTAACATAAGCCACCACCCGGCCATCTGCCACATCAGTGATGGTAATGATGTTGTTGATGCGTTGCAATTTTTCCGGATTTTTACAGGTAAACACAATAACAGCCTCGTGCCTGTCATTAATAATCCTGTCTATTGAAGGACTCTGGGGGTATAATTCTTGTACAAAAAAGCTAAATACAAAAATCAAACAAAATGCGTTGTTTAATGTTTTCATAATAAACCATAAGTAAAACATAAAATTACAAAAAAACTTGTAATTTCACATCATTAAAGTGTACTGATGAATAACAGATGCAAAAAAACTTAAATTAGTTGTATGTCGCATCAGATAAGTATAATCGGAAGTGGAAACCTGGGCACGAATCTGGCCATAACGCTGTTTCAAAACAAGTTCGTTATAAACAGTATCATCAGCAGGCAAATCAAGAATGCTGAGCAGCTTGCAAGCCAGTGCGCGGCCCTTGCCGGAACAAAAATTGAACACATTCCGGATCACTCCGACACCCTTTTTTTTTGTGTTCCGGATGATGTATTGACTGACATCCTGGCGAATCATGATTTTGGGAATACACTTTTGATCCATACAGCAGGAAGTATGAATATCAATGTATTCAAGAAACACAGTAATAATTACGCCGTATTATATGCGTTGCAAACATTCAGTAAGGATCACATTGCAGATTTTAAAAATGCCCCTGTATTTATTGAAGCCAACAACAAATATAGTTTTGACAGGGTACAACAGATAGCCGGTAAAATTTCATTGAATGTTCAAGAACTGAGCTCAAAAAAAAGACTGGAATTACATACCGCAGCCGTATTTGCATGTAATTTCACGAATCACATGTACAAAATTGCCGAAGATCTGATCCAGGATACAGATCTGGATTTTGATGTCTTTGTTCCTCTCATCAGGGAAACCACAGAAAAAATAATTGACATAAAAGACCCTGCACGCTGTCAAACCGGCCCGGCAGTCAGGAATGACAAAAACACTATGGACAAACACCTGGCCGTATTAAAAAAGAACAAAGCCCTTGCTGATTTGTATAAAATAATTAGTAATCGTATATTTGAACAAAATAGAAAGCAAGATAAATGATCGCACTCAGAGATATGAATTTCAAAGAAAAGCTAAAACAAATACGAGCCTTTGTTTTTGATATTGATGGTGTATTATCCAAATCAGTTGTTAACATTCAGGATGACGGCAAACTCATTCGCACCACTAATATTAAAGACGGGTTTGCACTGAAACGGGCTGTTGAAGAGGGGTATTACATTGGAATAATCTCAGGAGGGCTGAATGAAGCTGTGTCCCGAAGATATCAAAGCCTGGGTGTAAAAGACATTTATTTGGGATCAACTGATAAACAGGCAGATCTGAGGCATTTCCTTGATCAATATAAGCTTGATCATTCACAAATATTGTATATGGGCGATGATCTGCCGGATTATGATGTAATGAAAACAGTGGGTGTTGCCACCTGCCCGGCAGATGCATCAGAAGAAATCAAAGGCATTTCAATGTTTATTTCTGACAAAAACGGAGGTGAGGGCTGTGTCAGGGATATCATATCACAAGTAATGAAAACACAAAATAACTGGTACTCGTAGCATGCGCACATTTTTCCAACTTATTCGATTCTATCAGCTTATTATCATAGCTGTATGCATGTATGCGCTCCGGTATTTCATGTTAGAACCTGTGTTGGAATATTTCGGGGAAGGGCTTGCCATGCCGGGCTGTGAATTTGGGTTGCTCGTTATCAGTGTGTTGTTGATTACAGCAGGAGCGAGCATCATCAATGATTATTTTGACCGCAAAGCAGATTTACACAACCGGCCGGAGCGTGTTATTGTCGGCATTCACATCAACCGGCGCATGGCGATCATCCTTCATTCTTTTTTCTCTGTTCTCGGCATCATAGCCGGCTGGTATGTTGCGTATAAAGCCGGATTTTTCTGGTTTGGCCTGATTTTTCCATTCATTACCTTCATATTTTGGCGGTATTCATCACTGTACAAATATAAAATGCTTATTGGGAACATAATCATGGCCTTGCTTGTCGCCGGCATACCTTTTCTTGTGTTTACTTTCGAGTACTTTTTTGCTGTAAAAATCATGGGGAAATCTATTCCGTCAGACATATACCACCATCTGATGGTGCTTAGCCTGGGGTTCAGCTGTGCTGTTTTTCTTGTGTACCTGGCACATGAAATTACCAAAAACATCAAGGATTTCAGGGGCGATTACCAGGCCGGAGCAAAAACACTGCCTATTCGCATGGGAAAAAATGCAGCCCGAACCGTGATCAGCCTGATACTGGTATTTTTTGTACTTGCTATGGTAACCGGGTGGTTTGTTTATTTAACTACACTTGACTACATACAATACAACACCCTGAGTATGATTTATGTTATGGTATTCATCGTGTTACCGGCAGCCTATATGGCGTTACGTATTTACGATGTGAAACGAAAACATCAACTAAAGCGGTTTTGCACTGGTCTGAAACTGCTTATCATTTCGGGCGTGTTGTTTACACTGATTATTTATTTGAATATTTATACTTTATGATAAGCACTCTAAATCAAACATATCAATTTGTGTTGGCCAGTAAATCACCGCGAAGGCAGCAATTATTGCATGATCTTGGATTGCAATTTATTGTCCGCAAATCAAAACTTGAAGTGGAACATTATCCTGAAAACCTTCCGGAGCAGGATGTTGCCTGTGAACTGGCAAGGAAAAAAGCCGAACTGACTGAACTGAAAAACGATAACGAACTCATCATCACCGCTGACACCATCGTTTTTCACAAAGGAACCATGCTTGGTAAACCAAAACATTATTCAGATGCTTTTCAAATGCTTAAGCTACTATCAAACAATACACACTCCGTTATTACAGGTATCTGTTTAAAAGACAAAGACGGACTGGAAAGTTTTTTTACAGAAACAGAAGTGCATTTTACAACCATCAGCGATGCAGAAATCCGCAATTACATCGAACGGTACAAACCTTATGATAAAGCCGGTGCATACGGGATACAAGAATGGATAGGTTATGTTGGCATAGATTATATTTCAGGGTCCTACTACAACGTAGTGGGTTTGCCCGTTCAACATCTGTATCAAAAACTAAAAAGCCGGCTAAATGATGATTAAGAATTAAACATCAACAACAAGTCATGAGAAAAATGAGAAAAGGGATTATCAGCTTACTAACGGGATTAATTATATTGATCAGCCTTAGCCTCAGGGCTGATGAAGGCATGTGGTTGCCATTGCTGCTTGAGAAATATAACATCGAAGATATGCAGAAAAAAGGATTCCGTTTGTCTGCCGATGATATTTACAGCATTAATCACAGCAGTATGAAAGATGCTGTGGTAATTTTTGGAGGTGGATGTACTGGTGAATTGATTTCTGATGAAGGCTTACTGATCACAAACCATCACTGTGGCTATGGTTTTATACAGCAACACAGCACCCTTGAGCATGATTACCTGACCGACGGATTCTGGGCATTATCAAAAGAGGAGGAACTTGTTAATCAAGGACTTGAAGTTCGGTTTTTGGTAAGGATGGAAAATGTCACAACGGAAGTGCTGAAAGGCGTTGAAGATGACATGACTGAAAGGCAAAGGCAAAGCACAATAGATGTCAATATCAGCGAATTACGTCAAAAACATAAGGAAGAAAATGAGAACCATGAGATCAGCATTAAAGCCTTTTTTCATGGCAACCAGTACTTCGTGTCAGTGTATAAGGCATATAAGGATGTGAGGCTGGTGGGAGCTCCCCCCTCTTCAATCGGGAAATTTGGTGGTGATACCGACAACTGGATGTGGCCGAGGCATACAGGCGATTTTTCATTGTTCAGGATATACACAGCCCCAGATGGTAGTGCGGCTGAGTACAGCGAAGAAAACATCCCGATGTCTCCAAAAGAGCATTTTCCTATCTCTTTGAAAGGTCTTGACAAAGGCGATTTTACCATGGTTTTTGGTTTTCCGGGATCAACAGATGAATACGCACCCAGTTATGAACTGGAACTTACCACGCAAACGACAAATCCCGTACGCATACAGATGCGTGATCGCATTCTTGATAAAATGAAATCAGCCATGGAAACTGATAAACTTATCCGTATTCAATACGCCAGCAAGGCAGCAGGCATTGCCAACGGATGGAAAAAATGGATTGGAATAAACCGTGGCCTGGAACGTTATCACGCCATAGATAAAAAACTAGAACAAGAAAAAGCATTCAAAGCGTGGGCAGAAGGCTCCGCATATGAAAACATCCTTGATGATTATCAACAGATTTACACAAAAGTAACCCCTTACGAAAAAATAGCTACGTGTATTTTTGAATCACTCAACGGGCTTGAAATCATAAAAATAGCTTCTGCTTCCAGGGGCCTGATTAATCTGGCCAACCAGGAAGCTTCAGAAGAACGCATCGAAAACGAAGTTGAATCTCTGAAAAAACGTTCATCAGGCTTTTTCGAGGATTATAATAAACAAGTTGCCAAAGCCGTTACCAAAGAAATTCTGGATTATTATTACCAGAATGTTGAACAAGAATACTGGCCTGAGCTAATGCATAGTATCGAAAAAAAGGGACTGCATAAAACCGTGGATAAAATGTTTAAAAAATCTCTGTTTGCTGATGAAGAAAACATGATGGATTATCTAAACGGGTTTAAGGGGAAAGTCAAAAAACTGGAACATGATCCGTTTTATGAATTATACCAGGACTTTATAGGCATTTATCTTGATAATATCAGTCCGAAAACAGGTCAATATAAAATGAAGCTCGACAGCCTTGACAGGCATTATATGGCTGCCCAGATGGAATGGAAAGAAAACAAAACATTTTATCCTGACGCCAATTTCAGTTTGCGGGTTACCTATGGTAGCGTGGATAATTATTCTCCTAAAAACGCTGTAATATACCAATACTATACAACCATTGAAGGGATTATGGAAAAAGATAATCCGGAGGTTTATGATTATAACGTTCCGGAAAAACTAAAAACGCTTTACGCCAATAAAAATTACGGGCAATATGCCGATGATGACGGCACCATGCATGTGTGTTTTATTGCAAGCAATCATACGTCGGGAGGCAACTCCGGATCCCCGGTAATCAACAAAGACGGTCATTTGACAGGCATCAATTTTGACCGCAACTGGGAAGGCACCATGAGCGATCTGATGTATGATTCTGACATGTGCAGAAACATCAGCCTTGATATTCGTTATGCTTTATTTATCATTGATAAATTTGCCGGAGCAGGCTATCTGGTTGATGAAATGACATTAATTAAATAATTTAAACAAAACACTAAATTTTAAATCTTATGATCAACAAAGTAATTCTTTTAGGAAATGTAGGAAAAGATCCTGACATCAATTATATCCAACCGGATGTCCCACTGGCAAAATTTCCATTGGCCACAGATGAATCTTTCAAGCGAAACGACGGGGAATGGGAAAACAGAACTGAATGGCACAATGTTGTAGCCTGGCGTAATACTGCAAAATACGTAGAAGGCAGAATAAAGAAAGGTATGCAGGTATACATTGAGGGCAAAATTCAGACCCGGAAATACGAAGACCAGGACGGACAAGATAAATACATTACACAAGTCGTGGCACAAATTATCCGCATTATCAACAAGCGGGGCATGGACGAAAATGCTCCACAAGGTCAACAACCACAGGCCAGTACAAGCAACGAACCAAAGAAAGATAACGCACCGCCGCAAAATGAATCCAGTCCAAATGAAGATCCCTTTGGCAATGAAAGCAATGAAGAGGACGATTTGCCGTTTTAAATCTTGTGCTTATGTTCAGCATGGATGAAAGTAAAATTAAAAAAATGACGGACAACATCCCTTGTCATTTGTGTTGATGTTCAACAAGACAACATTATGAATTCATTTACGTATTAGATTGGTATATGGGAACAGGCATTGGTATTCTGCTGATTGTTTTTTTAATCATGTGTTCTGCACTTGTGTCAGGATCGGAAGTGGCGTATTTTTCACTTACACCGACAGATCAACAGATCATTTCAGGGAAAAACAACAGGGTAAGCAGAATGGTATTGAAATTGCTTAATAAACCTGAGTTTTTGCTTGCCACCATTTTGGTGGCCAACAATTTCATCAACGTAGGGATTGTCATTCTCTCTGCTTATGTTACAGCCCCCCTGCTCCATACCATTGAATCCGAAGCCCTGCGGTTTCTTATCCAGGTGGTAGTTGTCAGCTTTTTGCTTTTGCTCTTTGGGGAACTGATGCCAAAAGTGTATGCCAATAAATTTGCACGTAAATATGCCATGAGTATAGCCATACCACTTAACCTGATCAGTAAATTATTTTATCCGGTGTCAGCATTGCTTACCAAAAGTACAAAT
Source organism: Candidatus Delongbacteria bacterium (assembly GCA_027858215.1). Classification (GTDB taxonomy): domain Bacteria; phylum Bacteroidota; class Bacteroidia; order Bacteroidales; family ML635J-15; genus JAQIBY01. Next base: position 9,121 of record JAQIDD010000367.1, read on the forward strand.
GTCATCAATAAGCGCCTGAGAAAGCGGCACAAAAACATCAGCATGGACGAACTGAGCCAGGCCATTGAACTGGCTTCAGAAAACCTTGTTGATGAAAGGGAAATGCTGGAAGGCATTGTCAATTTCAGTAACATTCAGGTCAAAGAAATCATGAAACCAAGGCTTAGCATTGTCGGTCTTGACATATCTTCGGATATCAACAAATTGTTATCGGTTATTGTTGATTCAGGGTATTCAAGACTGCCTGTATATAAAGACAATCTGGATAATATACAGGGCATACTTTACGCTAAAGACCTGTTGTCGTATCTCAATCAGAAGGAGAAAAAAGATTTCACATGGCAAAATCTCATCAGGAATTTTTATTTTGTGCCTGAATCAAAAAAAATATCCACATTGCTTGAAAAATTCCAACAGAAAAAAATACACCTCGCCATTGTTGTGGATGAATATGGAGGAACAAGCGGACTGGTTACGCTTGAAGATATCCTTGAAGAAATTGTCGGTGAAATCATTGATGAATCGGATATGGAAGAAAATTTATCCGTAAAAACAGGCAAACATACCTGGGAATTCGACGCCCGGATATCTCTGAATGATTTTTGTAAAATTGTAGAGTATGACAGCAAAACATTTGATGACATTAGAGGAGATGCAGATTCTCTGGCAGGCCTTATCCTCGAGATCAAAGGTGAAATGCCTGACAAAAATGAAAATGTCCCGTATAAAAACTTTGTTTTTACAATCAAATCGGTTGACAACCGACGCATTAAATCCATAAAAGTGTATGTTAACGATGATGAAGCATGAGAAGTTATGCCTGCTGTGTATTGTTTTGGTTGTTGCAGGAATGATCACTTACAGTTGTAAAAACAACCAGCCCAATCCAAAACCCAAAGGATATTTTCGCATTGACCTGCCCGAAAAAAATTACATCCGGTATGATGGAGCATGCCCCAATCATTTTGATTATCCGGAATATGCAATTGTGCTCAAGGGGAAAGAACCGCATCCCTGTTGGTTAAATTTATATTTTCCCCTACACAAAGCCACCGTTTATTTTACTTATAAAAAAGTCAATAACGATCTCAAAACTCTTACCGAAGACACCAGGGAAATGGTGTACAAACATACAGTTAAAGCATCTGCAATCAATGAAACAGCCTATGCAGATGATACTTCAAACGTATATGGCATTATGTATGAACTCAAAGGCAATGTGGCCTCATGGGTCCAATTTTATATGACAGACAGCAGTGAACATTTCGTCAGGGGATCACTTTATTTTGGGATGAAACCCAATAAAGACAGCATTGCCCCTGTTTTGGACTTTTTAAAAAAGGATATCACACATTTAATGGAAACGACAAGCTGGAATTAAGAGGACATAATTATGATCATTCATCACATTATACCATCCGAAGACATAACCATTTATCTGCAGGAATTGCCACGCCATTATACAGAGGAAACAATTTCATTGTCAGAGAAAGACAAAAAACACCTGGACAAGCTCAAAAACCCCCAGAGAAAACGGGAATTTCTGGCGGTCAGGCACTTGTTACACCAGGCCGGACTGGATAATAACCTGACTTATGATAAAAAGCGCCCTCAACTGAAAAACAGCGGGTATAACATCAGTATTTCACATTGTAAAACGCATGCAGCCATTGCCATTTCACAATTGCCTGTAGGTGTTGATCTTGAAATTCCCGGCAACCGAATCAAAAAAACTGCCGGCAAGTTTTTATCTCACAGTGAAAATAAGATGGCTGCCGATGATATTCGAAGGCTTACCTTATTTTGGTCTGCAAAAGAGTGTGTTTACAAGATTAACAACAAACTGAGCAACTTTAAGCAGCAGATGCAGGTCACAGCTTACGATGCCGGCAAAAATTACATCGGAGTGGATAGTAGAAACAAGCATTACAGTTGTTTTTACAAAGACATGTCAGATGTACTGGTAACCTGGTGCGTGGAGTAATTGGTATGTTTGTTTTTATTTGATACAAGATTGCACCATTGCATTGCAATGCTAGATGGATATGTATCTTTTGAAAAAAATTGGTATTAAAACGTCCTGTCAAAAAACTAAAATTTAATTCCAATACCGGCATCGAATCCAAATGCAGATATACGGACGCCCTGTGTCAATATGTAATGATAATACATACAACCATGCAGAAAAACAGCAGGTGATATGTTGTAATCAAATCCGGCTGAAGGAGCAAGGCCAAAGTACCCGGCAGTATTGACACCATCATTGCCAAAAGCACCAAAACGATACAATCCCATGTTTCCGCCAACGTAAGGGACAAAACCATCATTGCCAAAACGGTATTCAAGCATCCCCAGCACAGGCATAACATATTCCGTTATATGACCTCCCAAATTTTCGTACGAATTTATGTGATATCCCAGGCTGGCTCCTACAGCAATTTTATCGTTGACATCAAACCGGCCTGCAAATGAAAACCCCATATAAGCCTTGGCTTCATAGGTTAAATTAATATTACCGGTTGAAGGATAAAACGTTTTAAATACGCCTATGCCACCACTTAGCTTTATTTGTCCGTATGCAGTATTTATCATAAAAACACTCACAACAACCATAACTATTCGCACAATAGGTTTCATAATATGCTTTCTTATTTTTGGTGAACAATAGTAAATATTTCATTTCTGTTAAGCTCCAGCCAATACCGGAGTCCGTTTCGTCTGACATCATCCCAGTATGCTTCTGTTAAATTGCCGTATTTTTCTATGGCCAGTTCTATATCATTTTCAAACTGCCTGATGTATTTATCTTTCAAAGCCATTTTGATGCGCATTCCCTTGTATTCAAACTCCGCTACAGGTCTGTATTCATCAGCCTCAACCACATGAATGGTTCCATAACCCAACGATGCCCCTGTACTGAATTGCAAGCCATCATGCATGCAACTCAATGGTGGTGTTTTCCCGGCATAAGACCACACTTTAAGCTCATCCAGCCCAACATGGAAATATTCCATTGCACGGATCCCCATTTTTGCTCCGATGATGGAATAAATTCCGAGATGCCCGTGAAACTCATTGGTCATGGCAATGACATTAAACGCATCATAACCATGAGCCCTAATGATAGAATCTGCCAGGTTGGCCACATCATCCTGAAGCCATGGTTTGTCAACTGGCATGTTTTTATAGATCACCCCTTCCGTGGGCTTATTCACATCCAGTATGCCCATCATCAGCATTTCCAGTTCTTCCGGACTTTCAGGCACATTTGGATTTTCATTTTGAACAAAATACTGTGGGAATAATAAATACACAGGTAAACACCCATCCCAGAGATATACCGGGATTTGGCCCCTATTGCCTTCCTGTACCTCCTGGCTGTGGAAATCCGTTACAGCCATGGCATATTTGTTATCCATGCTTTTGAGTGCAAGAAAATAATCCTCACTTAACCTGTACGCATTCGGGTTACAAACAAATTCAACCGTTGAAATGTGTTCAAGCACATATTTTGCAGCCAGGCTGTCGCGGGTGTAATTCATTCCCGGATCATCCGGATTGTGATACCAGACAACACGGCTGATTTGCACACTGTCTTCAGGGTATGCCTTCAGCAACGCTGCCAGGTTGGTTAATGTGCCGCTTACAAGGTAAATATCCTTACTGCGGTGTGCATTGAGCCTTTCGTGAATTAACGCTACCACCGCTTTCTGATAATCATCATCAGGATGTCCCGGCCACACAAGGCTTGAAGCAAAATCACGATGCATAAATTTTTTATTCAGGTTTTTTCCGGATGCCACAGGGATTCCTTCGTGTCCGAAATATTCAAGCATGCCTTTGATTCTTTTTGCTCCTAACTTCGGAGATAAAACACCATCATTTGTAACAATGGCATTGACATTGAAATCTTTGGAAGCCAAAATAAACTGCAACATCCTAAAATCATCAATACCACAATCCGTATCAACGATCAGGTTAAATTCAGCTTTTTTATGGGCAAAAGCTGATATATTAATCAAAAACAAAAAACTAATTCCAAGCGTCAAAAGCAATTTCATAGTATGTACATTTATTCAAATGTAAAGGTAGAAAGAATTTACAAGGTCAAGGACTCGCTGTTGAATAAAAAACAACTGATATGATTTAAGAATATTGACTGGTCATGGTATTGATTCACATGAAACATGTACATGAACTCAGAGAAGAAGGCGATTGCAACATCATTTTATCAAAATAAAACCAACTGGAAATCAACAAAAACAGATGTATGAAAAGAAAATTATTACCTGAAAAGAATCACTCCTCATGCCGCCTTTCTTCCATTTTATCACCTTCGTCATAATCAACCTCAAGGGTGAGGTTGCCATTTTTATCATAAAATTCCCATGTGCCGTGTGGCTTCCCGTCTTTATATTCCTGTACTTGTTGTACGGACCCGTCGTCATAATACAGGTTTGATTTTCCCTGGCGTAATCCGTTTTCATAGTTTCCACTGCTCCAGAGCACACCATTTTCATACCAGGAGTACCATTTTCCTTCCCTTTTGCCATTTTCTATCCAGCCACGGATGTAATCCTGCCCGCTTT
>JAQIDD010000035.1 GCA_027858215.1 Candidatus Delongbacteria bacterium
TTGTACGATTATACTCCCACAGCTTATGCATTTTTTTTATTCATAACCTTTCATTTGGTGCAAACCTAATAAATTCAAGGGCTATAGAACTTTTTACCAACTATTTTGTCCATTAACCCGCATAATGTAATAATTTCCTCTCATACAACTCTTTCAAATTCACGGTTAGTTCTGGGAAACCTGATTTATTCTGGTAGAGCATTGTATGAAATCCCAAGTTCAAAGTTCCAAATCCAAAATTTTGAACTTCTTGTTAGGTATTATCTGAAAACTCAAGTTATCTTATTACCAATTCCACTGATTAACAAAGGGTACTCAACACAAACCGCTCTTAAACTGTTTACACTTTTCTCACTTTATTGATACCCATAGCTTTGATCAAGAAAGATGGCAGTGGTTTTTGGGGATCACGTTTCTGGAGGTTGATGTACCAGCCAAATTTTTTCAACACAGGCACTTTATGTGTTTCCACAAACTCAATGAGCGTACCTTCGGGAGCCTGAATGTATGAAAAATGCCCGGCAGCTTCGCCCATATCAAAACTATCAGAACTGTCAACCGTAAAGGGGAACCCTTTTTCTTTCACCTCCTGACGTAAGATGTTCATGCCATTGATATCATAACAAATATGGATAAATCCCGGGTCTCCCCACATGCGATCTTTAAAAATATCTTTAGGGACTCTTGATCTGACTTTAATAAGCTCTATTTCGGAAGGGCCAAGCAGGGGTGAAAATGCCCCTTTTCGTGGTTCACTGTGTCGGAGTAACACGCGACGGATTTCTTCCTTACCTCCGGGTACATCACTGAGATCATTAAAAGCCCCTTTCCGGTTGTACACGATATTATCATAACCAAGGATATCATGATAAATTTTCATGGATTCCTGTATGCTTGTGACGCCGATACACGCTCCAAAAACACCGCCATTGCTATGCTTAGTCAAAAAATGTTCGGGGGTTTCAACAAATTCAAAAAGGTTACCATACAGGTCATGCATGAAAAAATGTTTTTGTCCGGCTGGATTGTGCGTAATTTCACCCAGGAGCTTAACATTTTTAGCTTTCATATCACTGTAAGCCTTATCAATGTTACGGCATTTCATTTTCACTGCACTAATGCCCAAATCTCCAAGCAATGCAGGTTCTTTTGGCATTTCAGGTGTTTTTCCGGTATGTTGCCATACTTCAAAACCTCCACCACCTTCCATGTTAATTGCAAGGGCAGCATGGCGTTCCTGTGGTTTCCCACCCGTATATGGCAGCATGAATTCTGCTATTGCTTTTTCTTCAAACACTTTGATGTTCATGTTGAAGTTTTTAATGTACCAATTCCAGGCTTCCTTAATATCAGGGACGCCAATTCCGACTTGTTGAATTCCACTGATGATTTTTGACATAATTATCTGGGATTTATTTTATTAGCAAATTTATTAAAAATAAAAGGAAGGTATTTTTTAAAATAAACCATCAAAAGTTCCTTTTTTCCGATCAGCACATCTTTCTTCCCTTTTTCAACGGCTTTCCGCATTTTTTGTGCACATTTTGCAGCAGGCATGCCATTTGATTGTCCCGGATCCATTTGTCCGTGTTTTTGCCCGTTTTCAGTAATGGCAGACAAAGAAATGGGGGTATTAATGCGCCCGGGACATATTATGCTCACTGAAAGTCCGTCTTTGTGATGTTCCAGGCGCAGTGATTCAAAAAAACCATGCAGAGCAAATTTTGAAGCAGCATAGGCAGAGCGTTGATGAAAACCAAAACGTCCGGAGATACTGGATGTAACGCCAATTTTTGGATGTTGAGTCTGCAATAAGGCCGGCAATAATTTTTTTGTCAGAAGAAAGATTCCAAAAAAAATGATTTCCATAATTTTTCTGTAAATGGCAATGCTGGTATTGATGGCTTTTCCACGCTGAGAAATTCCATTGACAAAAATAATACGATCAAGTGATTTATGTTTCTCAAGCATCTGATCTGCTGATTTAACAATTTCAGCCGGGTTTTCCATACTGAAAGTAAAAGTTTCAACGGTTTCAGCAGTATTTCTACACAACTCTGCAGTAGCATCAAGCTTTTGCTGATGAAAATCACATAAAATTAAATGATTGTGCGGCAGTGCATACTCTAGTGATAAAGCATGTCCAATACCTCCTCCGGCTCCGGTTATGACAATAGTTAAACCCATAATGGTCTGCAAACATACTGAAATTCTTATTCATAGCCACATGCCCATCTGTAAGATGCCTCTAAATACGTATTTTTACTGACACATGAAAAAACCCTTCCTGCACGGAAAGGTTTTGGGTAATTTAATAAATGTTCTTTCTATTGTCCGGGCACAGAAGCAGGTGGCTCATCATTTGTTGGTGTTTCCGGTGCAGTCTGTTCAGTTGGCTGAACACTCTGTTGTTTATCTTGATTTTCCATTGTTTTCCTTGGAATGGCAAAACTTGCAAATAAACTCAACACAAGGATAGCAATGGCAAGCCCCCATGTGGCTTTTTCAAGAAAATCCGTTGTTTTTCTAACACCCATCACCTGATTGCCTTGACCGAAAGCGGAAGACAGTCCCCCACCTTTGGGATTTTGAACCAATACAATCAGGATACACAGGATACACACTATCATTAAAAGAACTGTCAAAAATACGTACATCGTCAATCGTCTTTAGATAATAATTTGTTTATTTTTTCAATTTGGTTTGCAAAGTAAACACTTTTTTGTGGATATTTCAAACTTAATTTTTTGTAAGCATTCAAGGCTTTTTCATAATGCCCCTGCCTGACATATATTTTAGCCAGTGTTTCTGTTATCAAATCCTGAGAATCATCAAAATCAGGGGTATCATACAGGCTTTCCGACTGGCCTTTTTTAGGCTTAAATTCATGATTGTTTTTTTCCGATTGGATAAATTTATCCAATAATTTCTGTTTTTTGGTTTTTGCAATGGTTTTATTTTGCATTGTTTGTAACCGCACTTGTTCAGGCTCCTGGTTGT
>JAQIDD010000055.1 GCA_027858215.1 Candidatus Delongbacteria bacterium
ATTTTATATGTGTTCAGGCCATAACCTAAATCTCTTGAGTTTACATCACCTGTGGGAAAAGTAAATTCAGATGTGGCGCTGGTCTTTTCTGCCAACCCATCAATGAAACTGGTAATAGTTCCTTCATTTGTGGTAGCTGATGCACCAAAAATAAATTTGTTGGCACCTGTATTCACAATCCCATTGGTAAATGTAGAAGAATCGCTGACAGTCGGATTGTTGTCTTCAAGAAGAATATCGGCATTACTCCCTGTGGTATTGTTAAAAACGATATCATAGAAAGTAGTAGCCGTTGTTCCTCCGATAGTTTGTGTTGAACTACCATCAAAAGTAACAGTTCCCAGCCTGTATGTAAAAGTGCCATTATTGGTCCAGTCTCCTCGTATGTCCATGTCATAATTGTTTGCACTTGCATCACAAGTTGCTCCGGATCCAATAGTAAAATCCCCATTTACGGTTACATCTCCGTACAGGGTTTTTATACCTGAACCACCGCTGGCAATAAGATGATAATAAGCGGTGTCTCTGATATCTTGATCACCATCTCGGTAATAATTAACAACATTGTCAGTAGCAGTAGCATACAGGGTACCTGTTGATAGTGATATCTCGCCGCCTAACTTTAAAGTTGAATATTCAGCATTTTCCCAACTGCTGCCGGAATTAATAGTCAAATTACCACTCTGAATACTAAAACTTCCATTATTGGTCACAAAAATATCTGATCCAATAGTTACATTATCAGCTGTTTTTGTTAGCATGGAATTTGATGCAATTGTTTTATTTCCACCTGTAATACTCAATTCTTTGGTGTTCTCAATGGTTCCCATACCACTGATGGTTGTATTGTTACCACTCAAGGTTAAAATATTGGTTCCTGTAAAACTACCATCAATAGTAACATGGCCTGTAGTAGTAAATTCCTTGTTACCTGCTGCCAACACTCCCGCTGCAGTAATGGAAAGGCTTTTTACAGTAGCATTGGACACATTCACCGAAACTGTATGCCCGTTATTTATTCTTACATTATCAGTTTCAAGGGGCACGCAATGGCAATCCCAGGTATTGACATCATCCCAATTGCCTGTGGTAATACTCTCAATCACAATATATATCCATACATCCAGGTCTTTAGCAGCTGCATCCCCACAAGGACCAGATGCAACTACCTTCACTTCTCCCCATCCGGCAGTGCTGTTCCAGTCAACAGTGATACTGCTTGTTCCTTGTCCTGATGTTAGTGTGCCTCCGGTTATTGTCCATGTATATGAATAACCTGCAGTATCATTAATAGAATATGAAACACCGGTTTGTTCAACCGGAACAAATGTTGTCCCAGATATTGAAGATGGCTGAATGGTGTGAATTACCACAGTTAAATTTACCGGATCGCCATAAGTACAACCATTGTGTTCGACAACCTCAACATCACCGACCATCCCTACAGACCCCCAGTTGACTTCAATACTGGATGTGCCTTGACCGGAAGCAATTGTTCCCCCCGTAATTGTCCATGTATAAGTGGATCCAGGTGTATTTGTTACAGAATAGACTACATTCACGTCATCAGTACAAACACTGGCACTTCCCGTAATGGAGGAAGTAACTGGTCCGCTGCAGGGAGTATCATCACCAAAGCAATAATGTGCAAGGAATGTTGTCAGTCCTGTTCTTTTTGCCGTAGGATTTACAGCATTTACATGTGTGCCCTCATTTGTCCAGTTACTACCGGAACCGGCACGTGTCAATAATCGTGTTTCCGTGTCAATGGGAAACGAACTGAATCCATTTCCTGTAAGTTCCAGGTCATACCCGGATATGCTTATCCCGTTAGCAGGAGTTAGCGTCCAGTAACCTTCATTAAAAGCATTGAAAACAGAATCCGGTGCTGTTTGAGGCGGATCCTGTAATGTCAAACCATCATTGCCGGGGTTGGATGCAACAAATTCTGCAATAACGGTTCCGCCACCGGCAGCACCGCCCCCAATGGTAAAGGTAGGCTCTGCAGGCCGGCAATATGCATCCGTTCCAACCGGAAAAAACTGTTTTACACCACCGTGATTTGTGCTTGTCAGCCATTTTTCATATTTACCTATAACCTGCCCTGAAGTGTAAGCTAAAGTTCCATAGTCAGTTTCAGACTCCCCAACGGTGATTTTATCATCCTCGCTGTTGATGTTGCCTTGTGTCATGGTCAGGGTTTCAATAACGGTAACATTGTCATTTAATAACAGAGTGCCTGATGATTTATTGACTGTCAAATTATAAAATGTCTCGCCGTCAATGCTTGTTACAGTTTGATCTGAAGTACCATCAAAAGTTACCGTTCTGTCTTCATAAATAAAAGTCGTCCTGTTTGTCCAGTTTCCTTTGATATTAAGATCAAAAAAATTGCAGTCATAAGTGCCTGAATTAATTGTAAAGTCACCATCAACAGTAAGGTTTGCCTGCTGGGTCTTAATCGTTGTCCCGGAAATTATCAAATTATGATATGAACTATCAGGGATTTTAATATCCTGATCAGATACTGAGCCACTGTATTCTATCGTGTTACCACTGGCAGATGCCTTTAATGTGCCTGTGGACAACATAGCACAACTGATTATTAAGGATGAATTTTCAGCATTTATCCATGTTGATGCAGTATTTCTTCCTACGATGTTACCCTTTACAATTACATGGCCGTTATTGGTAACTGTTACATCATCATCAATGTCAATTATATTTGAATTTATATCACTGAAAATAGAAAGACCCAATGAAGAGATAGTAATATCTGCATTCACGCTAAAGCATGCATTATTATTGCTTTTAATTGTACCAACACCACTGATATCACTCGAATTATTCATGACAAAGGTGCCGTTTTGCCCCAGAATCGACCCATCTATTACCAAATCCCCGTTAAGGGTTATTATTTTATTGCCAATATTTAACAAACCACTCGGGTTTACACTTACATCATTAATGGTACTACTTCTATCAAGACTAACCGTATTTCCATCACAAACAATCACATTATCACCAGCTCCGGGTGCCGTTGCAGCAGCAGCTCCTCCACAAGCGGTCGTACTCCATGTATTGGAGTTTGTCCAGTCACCGTTGTTGCGGGAGTAATAAGTAGTTTGGGTATAGGCATAATTTACTGGTAATAAAAACACAATTACCATAATCTTATGCAAAATATTTAATTTCACATGTTGCTTTGTATGGTTGGGTGATAATTTTTGCATTATCATCAGATTATCATTATGGTACGGCGCCTTATTGCTGCATACATTTTCCTGCCCATTTATGGAACATTTTCCAACTATTTATTAATTATGACAAATATAATCAAAATAATTCTATTAACAAAATTATTTTAAAACTTATCAATATGCAACTGTTTATAAACTAATAAGATCTATTATTGATCATACTTATATTGTTGAACTTATTGTTGAACTTATTGTTGAAATCTTTTTTATATACCATTTGAAACTCTTATTATAATTTTTAATCACTTGATTTATGAACTTTAGGTTATTTAATGTTTTACAAAATCCAAAAAGGCATCATTATTTTACTTAATTTTGTTACGATTTTAAATCCGCACATATGAAAAAAATACTGATCACCGGAGCCAATGGCCAGTTGGGAAGCAGCCTTAAAGAAAGAAAAGACAAATTTACGAATGCTGCATGCATGTTTACAGACATTGATACGCTTGATCTTTTGAACGAGCAAGCTGTGCAGGATTTCTTTGATGCCCGCAAACCGGATGTCGTGATCAACTGCGCTGCTTACACGGCTGTGGATAAAGCCGAATCGGATACAAAGAATGCAAAATTACTCAACGCCAGTATGCCGGGTTTTTTGGGCGAACTGTGCAATCAGCATAACGCAAACATGCTGCACATCAGTACCGATTATGTGTTCAGTGGCGAAGCCAACCGGCCATATAAGGAAACTGATGCTGCCAATCCGGTGACGGTGTATGGAAAAACAAAATTTCAGGGTGAGCAAAACCTGCAGAAACGGTTACCTGACGCTCTTATTTTACGCACATCATGGTTGTATTCACCCTATGGAGGCAATTTTTTAAAAACCATGCTCAGGCTGGGAAAAGAAAAAGACAAAATCAATGTGGTATATGATCAGGTGGGTTCACCGACCTATGCCGGCCATCTCGCTGATGGAATCATTCACGTCATCAACCGGTGGCATGAAACAAAAAATTGGGAAAGCGGTGTATTTCATTTTTCAAACCAGGGCGTGTGTTCCTGGTATGATTTTGCCTCGAAGATCATGCAACATGCAAACCTGAAATGCCATGTGCAGCCTGTCACCACAGAGCAATTTCCCACTCCGGCTAAACGTCCTCCATATTCAGTGATGAGCAAGACCGCCTTTGAAAACACCTTTAATTATACAATTCCTCACTGGCAGGAAGGTCTGGCAGCATGTCTCAAGCGGATGTAATATATAATTTTTCTGTTTTTCATGATGTGGGCGGCTTCACTGCCTTTGGCCTAAATCTGCCCTGCTGTATGCCGGCTGTAGAAATCCGCCCGGACAGGATTTTATTGCCAATCAATCTGCCTGGCGGTCAATAGCACGTCATACAGCAGGGCAGGATACCGGCCTCCGTCAGGCCGCAGGAAAAAGTTTATATATTTGTGAGTATGGATAACAAGGTATTATTTCAACCTGCTTTCTTTTCGCTTATGACTCCACAACCCGATAAATAATGCTATGGTAGCAACCAGGGTTGCAGGGATAAATGCCATCTTTAAGATGCTGTCGTCATGGCTGACAAAACCATACACAAACAACGCAAGGATGACAATTGCCCCTGACACAATGGATGAAAAAGCGGCAAATTTGTATTTATAAACGTCTTTCCTCACAAGGGCAAGTATCGTAATGGGGGTAAACAAAATGTTCATGGTAATGCCGGCCACAAACAAATTAACGATATTGGCAAAAAACAAGGCCATTGTAAGTGCCAACGCACCAAAAAGAAAAACAGCAATGCGCATGTATTTAAAGCTTTTGGCTTTGGTGATGCCGTCTTTTTTCCAGCTTACAAAATCCCGTACAGCGGTCATAGCAACAATGTTCAGAAATGAATCTGCCGATGACATCAGGGCAGCCAGTAAACCAATTACAGCAAATCCTAGCAGCACAGGTGCTGTATGTTTAGCCAGGAATTCAAACGTAGCGTGATTGGGGTCTATACCGGCGCCCAGATCAACGCGTAATGCCATACCTACCAATGGAAATATGATGTAAAACGGCAACATAGACAAGCCGCAGATCCACGCCGTCCGTTTGGCTGTTCTTGCCGATTTGGCTGCTAAAGTACGCTGCCAGATATCCATGCGTGTCAGCACCGATGGCGCCAACAGTAATGGCAGGCCGAGTAGAAATAACAATCCCTCTGATGTTCCGTTCAGCATGGCTGGATCCAGTCCCTTCAGGCTGCTAAAATTGTTAGTATCGGATAAAATGCCCGGAATAAAAATGGCAGCAATCATAAAAACGATGACCACAAACTGTATGCTGTCAGTAACAATTACCCCGGATAATCCTGCCAAAGCTGTGTATCCAATCACCAACACAAAAGAAATGCCGGCAGCAATAGGATATCCTACGCTAAAAGCATGGTGCAGCAAACTTGCCATGCCTACAAACTGTGCCGCCGTCAGAAAAAAGAATATGAGTATATTTATACCGCTTATTATCCCGCTGAATGCTTTGGGGAAACTGGATGAGCGGTGTTTTTTAAGGTAGCGTCTGTTCAAATATTCTACAAAAGAATAGATGTTATGTTCAGCACCGTAATTACGGATTTTCCCGGCAAAAAAATACAGTATAAAAAATCCAATCACATAAGCTATCCCTATGGCCACTGCGGCAAGCCCTGAGGTATATCCCATGGCAATCAATCCCATACACACACCGCCACCAACAAAGGTGGCCAGTGTGGTAAAAACCAAAGGCAAGGTATTGGTTTTCCGGTTATTTATTAGGTACCCGTCAATGTCTTTGTGGCGAACATGTTTAACCGTGAAATACAGTATCACCAGCACGTATATGACAACCCAAAACAAATACCAGTTCATACAAAATTTACTTTTTTACGAAAATACATATTTTTTTGAATTTATTACAATGCTTGATGGAACGGTTCTCATTCCTGTTAATATCTCAAATCCGAAAATAGTATGCTTCTTACGGATTTGAGGTTATAGGGGACTTCTATTAATTCTTTCGCATCAAGATTTTCAGCGTTTTTCATAGACAATGAAAATATTATAAACAACCTAACGGCGGTAAAATTTTTCTAATAGCTATGGTTCTTCACATGTTTTGTGCATTGGCTCACCCAAAAATAAATTTAAAGTAGGTAATCTATTTCGATTAAATTGCTTTTCATGTTCTTTTGTGCCGTCAAAAGAACCAAAACCTCGTGCCGAAAATGATTTTGTGACCCGCAAGTTGCTTGAAATCTAA
>JAQIDD010000057.1 GCA_027858215.1 Candidatus Delongbacteria bacterium
AAACCCCCACAACAACAACAACAACAACAACAACAACAACAACAACAACAACAACAACAACAACAACAACAACAACAACAACAACAACCACAACAACCACAACCACAACAACCACAACAAAAGCCTAAACCCTACAAGCAGAATCAAGAAAATCAACAGAAACAAAATCAAAACAAGCAAAAAGACAACAGAAACAAACGGCAGGAAAACACGCCATTTGATTTCAGCGGCCTGATTACAAGCACGGGGGTTTTGGAAATTATGCCTGATGGTTTTGGTTTCTTGAGATCATCGGATTTCAATTACCTAAGCAGCCCTGATGACATTTATGTTTCCCAGTCTCAGATTAAACTTTTCGGTCTCAAAACCGGCGATACTGTAGAAGGCACAATCAGGCCACCCAAAGAAGGCGAAAAATATTTTCCGCTGATAAAAATCAAAAACATCAACGGCCGTCCACCTGAATTTGTAAGAGACCGTATTCCTTTTGATCACCTCACACCAATTTTTCCAAATGAAAAATTCAACATCCTTGGAAGCGGTCAGGACAGCCTCAGCACACGCATCGTTGACCTTTTCTCTCCCATTGGAAAAGGACAGCGTGGCTTGATTGTGGCACAACCAAAAACAGGTAAAACCGTGTTGTTACAACAAATGGCCAATGCAATTGCAGCCAATCATCCAGAAGTGTACCTCATGATACTGCTGGTTGATGAACGCCCTGAAGAGGTTACCGATATGGCAAGGAATGTTAATGCCGAAGTCATTTCATCCACGTTTGATGAGCCGGCAGAACGCCATGTCAAAGTGTCCAACATTGTACTGGAAAAAGCAAAACGCATGGTTGAAAGTGGTCATGATGTTGTTATTCTACTCGATTCAGTTACCCGTCTGGCACGTGCACACAATACGGTTGCCCCGGCATCCGGCCGTGTACTCTCAGGTGGTGTGGACGCCAATGCATTGCACAAACCCAAACGTTTCTTCGGTGCTGCCCGTAACATTGAAAAAGGCGGTTCATTGACCATCCTGGCAACAGCGCTTACTGAAACAGGCTCCAAAATGGATGACGTTATCTTTGAAGAATTTAAAGGTACCGGTAACATGGAACTGCAACTTGACAGAAAACTTTCAAACAGGAGAATATTCCCTTCACTGGATATTACTGCTTCAAGTACCAGACGCGAAGAATTGCTGCATTCAAAAGAATTGCTTAACAGAATATGGGTATTGCGCAACTTCCTGTCAGATATGAACTCTATTGAAGCCATGACATTCATGCGTCAACGGTTGCCGCAAACAAAATCGAACGAAGAATTCCTGGCAACCATGGATAAACAATAATTTAAACAATTCCTGAAAAAAAGCACCTTCAACAACAGAAGGAGCTTTTTTTTGATAATATTCACAGGAGATTACTCCCTCTACACTTAAGTCAAATTTGACACGTTTTGCTTCCGGTCAATTTTTTTGATCAGGCCACACAACACTTTTCCAGGGCCAATTTCCACAAATTCATCAGCCCCATCAGCAATCATAGCCTGTACTGACTGGGTCCACCTAACCGGGCTTGTAAGCTGAGCAATCAAATTTCCCCGTATTTCATCCGGATTGGTATGTGGTTTGGCATCCATATTTTGATAGACAGGGCACAAGCCTTTGTTAAAATCTGTTTCATTGATGGCTTTCTCAAGTTCTTCCCTGGCAGATTCCATAAGCGGCGAATGAAAAGCGCCACCCACAGCCAATGGCAATGCCCGCTTGGCTCCTGCTTCTTTGGCTTTTTCAATGGCTTTTTCAACACCAGCCAGTGACCCTGAAATAACAACCTGGCCAGGGCTGTTGTAATTGGCAGGAACAACAATGTCATCAATATCCTTACAGATGGATTCAACTTTATCATCATCCATACCAAGAATGGCAGCCATTGTGGAACGTTCTTTCTCACAGGCTTTCTGCATGGCAAGTGCACGCTTATACACAAGCTTCAACCCATCGTTAAAATGCAGGGTTTGATTGGCTACCAACGCAGAAAACTCACCAAGTGAATGCCCTGCAACCATGTCAGGGTTAAAATCTTCACCCATGGTCATTACACGAATGACTGAATGCAGAAAAATAGCCGGTTGGGTTACTTTGGTTTGTTTCAAATCCTCAGGTGTTCCGTCAAACATAATATCTGTGATGTTAAATCCGAGGATTTTATTGGCTTCTTCAAACCTGTTTTTGGCTTCCGGATAATTGTCATACAAATCCTTGGCCATGCCTGGAAATTGAGCTCCCTGTCCGGGAAATACAAATGCTTTCATAATTTTATCGTTTTTTAGATTTTATAACAAATCTGTGCCTACCAATTGCAAAAATTCTTTGCGTGTAGGTTCTTTTAAAAACGCGCCTGTAAAATCAGATGTTGTGGTAACCGAATTTTGTTTTTGTACACCACGCATTTGCATACATAAATGTTTTGCTTCAATTACCACACCTACGCCAAGTGGATTCAATGTGTTTTGAATGCACTCTTTTATTTGCAGGGTCATGCGTTCCTGTATCTGGAGACGTCGTGAGTAGGCTTCAACCACACGGGCAATTTTACTCAATCCGGTGATATATTGCCTTGGTATATATGCTACGTGAGCTTTGCCAATAAATGGCAGCATGTGGTGTTCACACATACTGAAAATATCAATGTCTTTTACCAGTACCATTTGCTGGTAATTTTCTTTAAACCGTGCTGATTTTAGAATCTCTTCAGGGTCCATGTTATATCCCTGTAACAAAAATTGCATGGCTTTGGCTACACGAATAGGTGTATCTTTCAGACCATCACGTTCAACATTTTCTCCCAATAAATCAAGTATCTCTCTGTAATGAGCTGCAAGGCGGTTTGTAACATCTCCATCATAATTGTCAGTTCTGACAAATCCACCTTTATCTGCATTATTAATTGTGAATTCCATAACTTTTGACTATTTTTAGATTTGCAAAGAAACAAATTTTAAAACAAATTACACGTGTTTTTATGACGAACAAAACCCTGCTTATTATCCCCACTTACACAGAGGCCCGGATGCTACTCGAAAAACCAAACATCACAGCTTCTCAACAATCCTTTTACAAACTGGATGATCTGTCAGCAAACTTACTGATTTCGGGGCCTGGATTACCTGCCAGCATGATGCAAATTGCACAACATTTGCAATCTGACAACAATTATCATTTACTTATGATGGCAGGACTGGCAGGAAGCTATTCATCAAAAATAAAACCAGCCGAGCTTGTGTGTGTTGAAGCAGAAAAAACTGCAGACATCGGGTATGTGCATCAAAATAAATTCCATGCCCTCACATCGGAAAAAGAATGGGAACCATTTTACAAAAAAGGGGTTCTGATCAATACCTTTCAAACCTTGTGTCATGAAACCGGGTTAAAAAATGTCAGTTCCAATACAGTAAATGTTGCAAACTTTAACATACAGGGGAAGCCTGATGCAGACATTGAAAACATGGAAGGTGCCGGGTTTTTCATGCTGGCACAGGAAAAAGCAATTCCTTTTCTTGAAATCAGAGCCATTTCTAATTATGTCACTGAACGTGACAAAGACAAATGGAAAACGGAAATGGCATTAACAAACCTGCATGCATTTTTAATGGATTACCTGACAACAAAAACGGTATGAACAAACTGATACTTGGCATTTCATCCTGTCCGAACGATACATTTATGTTCGGAAATTTATTGAACAACAGAAAGTTTAATTTTGACCTGCGCATTGAAGACATTGAGACACTCAACGCCATGGCATATCGTGAAGAAACTGATATTACCAAACTGAGCTTTCATGCATGGCTGAAATTACAGGACAAATACCAATTGCTTAACAGTGGCGGAGCTCTAGGTGAAAACTGTGGCCCCATCCTGGTGTCAAAGCACAAAGCTTATCCCGACGAAATCCATGATATGACCATCGCTATCCCCGGCGACATGACCACAGCCAACTTGTTGCTTTCCATATTTTATCCTGACATTAAATCCAAAAAGCCATATTTGTTTTCAGACATTGAAGAAGCCATTATGAGTGAGGAAGTTGATGCCGGTCTGATCATCCACGAAAACCGTTTTACATATCAACAAAAAGGCCTGAACAAAATCGTTGACCTGGGCGAATTGTGGGAAAAGACTTACCATGTGCCCACACCACTCGGAGGGATTGCCATTCACCTTCGCATCAAGGAATCAACTGCTATAGACATTGATAAAGCATTGCATGACAGCATTGTTCAGGCTTTCGACAAACCTGAATCTGTGATGCCTTTTGTAAAACAACATGCCCAGGCGATGGACTCCCGTGTTATGAAAAAACACATCGGCTTGTATGTCAACCATTATTCGCTTGGGAATGATGAAGCTTACAAGAAATCCATCCACAACCTGTCAAACATTGCACATCAGCATGGTTTAATCCCGTCAGCACACCAAAAACCATTTGTAAAACACTGGTAGAATTTTTCTTTATTGTTGATGAGCATATTGCCGTGGTGTTTTTCCGGTGTATAGTTTAAACACCCTGTTGAAAGTAGCTTTTGAATTAAAACCACTGTCGAAAGCAATGGCCAGCAATGTATATTCATTGGTATCCCCGGATTGTAACCGGGATTTTACTTCGTTAATGCGGTATTCATTCACAAACGCAGCAAAATTTTTATGCATCTTTTTATTCAAGACAACAGACAACTGCGCTTCATCAATATCCATCATCTGAGCAAAGCTATGTATGCTTAACAAATTATCCCGGTACGCTTTGCTCTCCATCATGAATTCATGCAACGATTCCGGTGTTAATCCTGAAACAAGGCCGTCATCATCATCAACATCAGGACTAACAAGCAACTGGTCCAGTTTACGTAAGGCAAGATAGCCACTATAGAATAATCCGGCAGCAGCGCCTCCGGCAATCACAGCAAACATATCAATACCAATGTCGTTATTTATCCTCACAAGCCAACTTGCACCAATCATCAACACAGAAAACCCACCAAAAACCACAATTAATACAGGCAACCATTGCCTGATAAATTTTTCCGGCACCGGCCAGGTGTTTTTCACTGCTTTGTAATATGCCTTATGTAACATAGCAATCCATACCACATAAAGCAACATAATGACATTGATGCCAAACATAAAGATGGCAGGCTTAACAGGATATATTATTACACTACCGGAAATAACTGCTATAACAATCAGTATATGTGCCAGATAATAAGGCTTTCCATAATGTTTTATGTACGATGTCACATGAAGGTATAAAAATGGCCCTGTGAACAACAGAAAAGATGCAGCAAGAATTTTCAGGTCAATGTCTGTGATGAAAACTGCATTGATATACATGGTGCTAAAATACCCTGCTACTGACAACAAGGCCATGAACAACCATGTTATATGCAAATTTGTTCTTTTGTTAAACGGCAGTGTAACTGCAGAATACAATGCCTGAACAGCTGGTATTAGGTATAATATTTCCATGGCATCAGTTATTATGTGGTTCGGTTACATGTTGCCTGATTACACTTTTCAACTCGCCTCCTTTTTGTGTTCCGATTAAAAGATGCCGGCCATTTTTAAAAATAAGCTGCAATCCGGTCTTTCCTGACACATTGTATGCTCCGGATGATTTCGCACTGATTAGGCGGATGCCATATCCACCATATTCTTTCATTGGCTGATAGATTCTTACATAGGCTTTTTCAATCTCAGACCATGGGAAAAACCTGTATTTTCCATGATATGGTTCATATTTCAACCACACACCTTTTTTCGTAATCACTGTGTCCAGCCTGTTTATATACAGGAATGCCAGCAAAAAAACCGGTATTAGCGGCATAAACCAGAGCGCCGTATCTGACAGGGGATGGTTGCCAAATGGCACTCCCAGGATATTCTGCTGAATAACAGCAACCAAACTCAACAGAAATAACAATACAATCAGGAGAAATATCCAACTTTGTCGTTGTTGTTGTGTCTCCTTGTACAAAATCTCTTCTTGTAAATTTTTTTGTGTTTTCATAATGCAATTTTTTTTGATTACGCTTTCAAAATAAGCACAATTCAAACTCATCATCGCCTCAAAAAAATATTGAGACCAGGCAAATTGGTCTCAAAAAAACTGAGACGTTTTCTAATATTTGTCATAACAATAAATTCTTAAAAGTTTTCTTCATAATCACAGAGTCTTATGGAATTCGTTTTCATTTCTTAAAGATAATATTTAAGGGGACTTCTAATAATTCTTTTCTTTCAAGAAACAAATTTGATGAATAAGATGCAAGGCACAAATTTTGTGCAAATTTTGCGCAACTGACGAACGAAGCAAGTGCAGAGGCAAAGCTTGCTTTAACTATGCCTTGCAAGGAGGAAGAAGACGAAGTCAAACGAGGGCAGAGCCAAGCTTGCTTGAGCT
>JAQIDD010000071.1 GCA_027858215.1 Candidatus Delongbacteria bacterium
ATACAGTAATAGAACAGGACCCAGTAGATTAATATTGATACCTTAAACACATTGTCATGCATAATATCAAAACATATCTGATTTTTTTGGGGATTGTATTTTGTTTGAACAGCAACGCATTTTCCCAACAAGGACAAACGTTTTATTTCATGGACAGGATTTCGCAAAGCGCTTATATGAATCCCAGCCTGAAACATGATTATGATTTTACCATTGGTGGATTATTGTTGCCCATTGTTGGACAAGTGCCACCAACCATGTATTTCAATTACTCAAACAACGGATTTGATTATAATGATTTTATCCATCACGGCACAGGAAACCAGGCAGATTCTCTTGTGTATGATCCTGAAAATTTGCTGCAGAACATGAGAAAAACCAATCATTTGCATTTTCAGACGCATTTTGATTTAATTCATGTGGGCATCAAAACAAAAGATGAAGGATACCTGACTTTCAATATCACTGAAAAAATAGATTTTGGCCTTAGTTTACCAAAAGATTTGTTAGGATTGATGTGGTATGGCAACAATTATTACCGCAAGCAGGATGAAAAAATAGATCTTTCAGGCCTGGGATTTCAATTTATGCATTACCGGGAATTTGCCGGAGGGTTTGCGACAGAAGTAATTGATAATTTAGAAGTGGGTGGACGTGGAAAAATTCTTTTTGGAATGGCCAATGCACAGACGGATATCAATGAACTCAGCCTCTATACAGGACAAGATGATTATATGATTACCGCCGTGGCTGACATGGCAATTCATAGTAATACCCCTTTAAGTTTTAATTATTATCATAACGAGGATAGTACCGGCATTGAACTTGATGAAGAAGCAATGGATAATTACAACCCGCTCAGTTATCCGTTTAATCTGAGTAATCCGGGATTCGCTTTGGATATCGGTGCAAAATATACTTACATGGAAGACTATACTGCTTATTTCAGTGTCAATGACC
Source organism: Candidatus Delongbacteria bacterium (assembly GCA_027858215.1). GTDB lineage: Bacteria > Bacteroidota > Bacteroidia > Bacteroidales > ML635J-15 > JAQIBY01. Next base: position 961 of record JAQIDD010000071.1, read on the forward strand.
TGGGATTTATCAGTTGGAATGACAATCCTTTTTCTTTACACTCTGACGGCACGTTTGGTTTCAGGGGCATTGAAGTTGATTTTTTTGAAGATGAAGATGAATTTGAAGAAAACATGGAAGCGTTTGGCGATTCTGTGCTGAATATTTTTGCCCCGGGAGCAAATGATTATAGCTATATCACATGGTTGCCAACAGATTTATACCTGGGAGGCCAATATCATTACCATGAAATGCTTGACCTGGGGATGTTGTATCGCATGGAATTTTACCGTAAAGATGTCATGCATAGTTTTACATTGTCTGCCAATTCTAATATCACAGACTGGCTTACTGCGCATTTGAGCTATTCCATTATGAACAACAAATTTACCAATGTTGGACTGGGGCTGACCATAAGGGGTGCATTTTTGCAGTATTATGTTGTTACCGATAATCTTTTTGGGGCAATGTTCCCACAATCAAGCAGAAATATGAATATCCGGATGGGATGTAACCTTGTTTTCGGGTATAAGGAAATTGTCTCAGAATCCTTATTTTAAGGCCCCTTAAGCAGATATATGTTGAAGTATGAACGATAGAAGTAAGCTTGAACCTACCCTTAAGCTATTATATTTGCTTGGCCTCAGTATTCTTGTTGCCAGTATTCCTTTTTCAAATCTGTTTTCCAGCCTTGCTATTGTGTTCATTGGTTTGATATGGCTTGCCGGTGCTTTTGTTTTTCCATATAAACAACGTCTTTTTGTGAATTTTGAGGTGTGGTGGTTTGTTTTGATTTATTTACTTCATCTTATATGGCTGTGGAATACCAGTAATTTTGATTACGCTACTGAAGACCTGAGGAAAAAAATCCCCCTGCTTCTGTTACCCGTTTTTATTGCATCCCTGCCTGCATTAAATCGTATTGGCAGAAACATTGTTCTCCATGTATTTTTGATAAGTATGTTTGTTTCCGGAATAAGCATATTGTTGGCCAAATACGGTCTGGCCGGACATGAAATTGATGAACCCAGAAATTATGCCATGTTTACAAATCATATTCGCCTGAGCTTAATGATGTCTCTAGCGATATTTGTTGCCTGGTGGATGTTCAGAAAAACACAGCTCACGTATTTGCGTGTTTTGTATCTGATTAGCATAAGCATGAATGTAGCTTCCATGATTATTTTGCAGGTGATAACCGGACTTGTTATTACGCTTGTTACCTTGTTTTTAATGCTTATAATTTACAGGCATACCATCCGGAATAAAACCACAATAAAATTGATTTACATCGGAATGATTGTTTTGCCTCTTGTAATCGCTTTTTATGTGGGGAAACAAATACATGAGTTTTATCATTCTGACAATCCATATCCTGAGGAATTGAACCTAACAACAAGCAAAGGCCATCATTATAAACACAACCTGTATTCCAACCAGCTTGAAAATGGTAATTATGTTTACAGGTTTCTGGCACTGAATGAATTGAAAAGAGCGTGGAATAAACGCAGTAACATCAGGTATGATTCATTGTGTAAAAATGGTCGCGAACTCAAAAGTGTACTTATTCGTTATCTGACATCCAAAGGTAAATTTAAAGATGCAGAAGCTGTAAAAGCACTTACAGGCAGTGAAATAATAGCAATTGAATCGGGTATTACCAATCACCGGTTTAAAGATAAACAGGGCTTGAATTCAAGGATATATGAAATCATCTGGCAGGTTCATGTGTATTTTAACGGGGGAAATCCTTCCGGTAAATCATTGGTGCAACGCATCGTGTATTTAGAAACAGGGTGGCGTATTTCCATTGAAAATATATTTACCGGCGTTGGAACCGGAGATGTAAACGATAGTTTTAAGCATCAATACAGAGAAGACAATTCACCATTGTTACCGGAATACAGGAGACGTACACACAATCAATACCTAACCATGCTCGTTGCTTTTGGTGTGTTTGGTTTTATTTTGTTTTTGCTGGGGTGGATATTACCGGTTGTTAGAAAAAATGGAATGAAAAATTACTTGTTTGCCGCCTTTTTTATTATTGCAAGCCTGAGTATGTTAAATGAGGACACATTAGAAACTTCTACCGGGGCTTGTTTTGTAGCTTGTTTTTATTCATTATTTTTATGGGGAATTAATCACAAAACTATGTTTCAGGAAAAATTTATGCAAAAAGCCATTCAGTTGGCAAAAGATAACATTCCATCCGGAAACGGCCCGTTTGGTGCTGTTATCGTGAAAGACGGTGTCATTATTGCCGAGGCTTCAAATGCTGTCACACAGACAAATGACCCAACAGCACATGCCGAAATAAATGCAATCAGAAAAGCAACGGAAAAGTTAAAAACCTTTGATCTTTCCGGATGCGAAATTTACGCGTCTTGTGAACCTTGCCCTATGTGCCTGGGAGCAATTTACTGGGCACGCCTTGACAAACTGTATTTTGCATCAGGAAGAAAAGAGGCGGCTAAAGCAGGCTTCAGTGATGAGTTTATTTATGATGAACTTGGTAAAACCATCAGGGAGCGCACTATCCCCACACGGCAAATGATGCAGGATGAAGGAAAAATTGTGTTTAAAAACTGGAATGATTTTGAAGATAAGATTATGTATTGATAAAGGAGAATCAATATCAGAACAGTATGCATCCATTGTGTGCATTGTGGTTCGTTGGTTTAACCACAACGCACACAACGCAAAACCGGATAAAAAGTTAAATTTTTGCTTGTGAGAAACCACCAAAAATTAAAAGATGATTATTTCACCAGTGATGTGCTTGAGTTAGCACCGGATTTGCTGGGAAAAATTCTGGTATTGAAAACCGATAAAACCATGGTTTCTTTTCGCATTACAGAAACGGAAGCCTACCGTGGTGAAGAAGACCTGGCCTGCCATGCAAGAAAAGGACGTACAAAAAGAACAGACCCCATGTATTATCCCGGGGGCATATTATACATATACCTTATATATGGGATGTATTGGATGATGAATATTGTTGCCGGCGAAAAAAACATCCCTCAGGCGGTATTGATAAGAGGACTGGATGACATCAGGGGCCCAGGAAAAGTAACAAAAACCCTCGGGATAGTTAAAAGTTTCAATTATGAAAACCTCAGTACATCCAAACGAATATACCTGCTTGATGACGGTTTACAACCAACATATTCATGCGCACCCAGGGTGGGAATTGATTATGCTGGAGAACACTGGAAAAACCTTGAATGGCGGTTTATAGCAAATCCAATTCAATAAGGTGCTCAATGCATTGCGGATAATATCGGTATTCCAATTTGTGTATCCTTTCAGCCAGAGTTTCAACAGAATCAGTTTGATACACAGGGCATCGTGTCTGTAAAATTATATTTCCTTCATCGTATTTTTCATTCACGTAATGTATGCTGATGCCGCTTTCTGCATCCTTGTTTTGCAATACTGCCTTGTGTACCTTATCTCCATACATGCCTTTCCCGCCGTATTTTGGCAGCAATGCAGGATGGATGTTGATAATGCGGTTTTTATATGTATTCACAAGTTTTGAAGGAATTAATGCTAAAAAACCGGCCAGCACAATCAAATCAATATTATAATCAGATAAATACCTGATAAGAAAATCACCGTCTTTAATGTTTTTATTGTCAATATATACACGCTTAATTCCGAGCTTTTTGGCTTTATGCAGTACGCCGGATTCCTTTTTATTGCTAAGCATCAATGACGTCCTAACGGCTTTGTTGTCACAAAAATAAGTGACTATGTTTTCACCAATTGTCCCTGCTCCAGAAGCAAAAATTGCAATGATTTACATGGCTAAATATTTAAG
>JAQIDD010000131.1 GCA_027858215.1 Candidatus Delongbacteria bacterium
GAATTAAACCATTTTAATTTGGCCTTTTTTATATGCCCAACACTTGCTTATGGCAGCGTTGCTCGTCAGGATGAAAACAATGTGGCTGATAAATATTTTGCCCTGGGCGTCATTCCCGAAGTGCAACTGACTTATAAATTCTTTTACGATGTGGGTATCGGGACATCATTGTATGGTAGTTTTAATAAATACCACCAGTGCGTTGGCCTACGCCTGCACGTATATTTTTCAGGAGCCTACAGAGGAGAATATTAGATTTATATAAATTAATAAATTAAATACTCATACATTATGGACGACGTAAAAAATTACATTGAACAAAACAAAGACAGATTCCTTGAGGAGCTTTTTGGTTTGATAAGGATTCAATCCATCAGCTCAGAGAAAGCACACAAAGACGATATGGTAAAATGTGCCGAACACTGGAAACAACTCTTGCTTGAAGCAGGTGCTGATAAAGCTGAAGTAAGCCCAAGCCAGGGAAACCCTGTGGTGTACGGTGAAAAGATCATTGACCCTGCAAAGCCTACAGTGCTGGTGTACGGCCATTACGATGTGATGCCGGTTGATCCTATCGAAAAATGGAATACCGAACCGTTTGAGCCGGTTGTCAAAGACGGTAAAATATGGGCTCGTGGTGCCGATGATGACAAAGGTCAGGCATTCATGCATGCCAAAGCTTTTGAATTCATGGTCAAAAATGACAAATTGCCTTGCAATGTCAAATTCATGATTGAGGGTGAAGAAGAAATTGGTTCGCCAAGCCTTGGCCCATGGTGTGAAGAACACAAAGACATGCTTGAGGCAGACATCATACTGGTTTCTGATACAGGCATGATCGCCCAGGACATTCCTTCCATAACAACCGGCCTCAGAGGACTTGCCTACTGGGAAGTTGAAGTACAGGGACCTGACCATGACTTGCATTCTGGTCTTTTTGGTGGTGCTGTTGCCAATCCCATCAATATTCTGTCCGAGATGATTGCTTCACTTACTGACGAAGACAACAAAATTACCATTCCTGGTTTTTATGATGATGTGCTTGAAGTCAGTGAGAAAGAAAGGGCAAAATTGGCTGAAGCTCCCTTTGATGAAAAAGAATACAAAAAAGCCATTGATGTGGATGAATTGCATGGCGAAAAAGGGTTTACAACCATGGAACGTACAGGTATCCGTCCGTCACTGGATGCTTGTGGTATCTGGGGTGGATATACCGGTGAAGGTGCTAAAACAGTATTGCCTTCTACAGCGCATGCAAAAATTTCAACCCGGCTTGTCCCGGATCAGGATTACAAAAAAATATCCAAAATATTTGAAGACCACTTCAAATCTATTGCCCCGAAATCAGTGAAAGTAAAAGTAAAAACCCTGCATGGCGGATATGGCTATGTTTGTCCCATTGAGTTACCTGCTTATCAGGCAGCCGAAAAAGCGTTTACCAAAGCCTTTGGCAAAGAACCTGTGCCCGTTCGTAGCGGTGGCAGTATTCCCATTATTTCTACTTTTGAAAAAGTGCTGGATACTAAATCCATTCTGATGGGCTTTGGACTGGAATCCGATGCAATCCATTCACCCAATGACAATTATCCACTCTTTAATTTTTACAAAGGCATTGAAACGCTGCCTTATTTTTACAAATACTTTTCCGAAATAAAATAACAATGTCTCAAATCCGCAAGTGCTTTGCGTAACGAAGGGCTAAAATATATGACATATGCGGGAAGCGCAGATATGAGCACTATAACCGTAGCCGTAGCTACGGTGAAGCGCGCAATGTTGAGCATTGCCGCAGATGGCGTATAGTTTAGCGATGCAGTAGTAAACTACTTGCGGATTTGAGGCAATGCATCATTACATGAAAAAACCACCAATGAACTCATTGGTGGTTTTTTTGAAAACCCATGTATTATGAAAACGCTAACAGAATTGGTTACACAACATATTCTTTAATGAAAAATATCATACTTGTTGTTTATGTCTTTTTGTTAGCTTTGCAGGCAAAGAATATGAAAATATAAGAAAATGAATATTAGTCACATAG
>JAQIDD010000139.1 GCA_027858215.1 Candidatus Delongbacteria bacterium
AGATTTTCACGAAGAAGTGGTGAATTTTGCTGAAAAAAACTGTTGCGGCCTGATTATGGTAATGACAACTAAAAACATTGACTGGACAAGTTACTTGTTCGGTGCTGAAGAACAAAAAATCATTGCAAACAAGGTTAAAATTCCGGTTATCTGTGTTAATCCAAGAGAAGACCTGCATAAACCAACTTATTTTAATTAATGGACTTGAAGTACCCAGGATGCTCTCTCCCCTTGTCTGAATTATACTTGTGATGAAACGAAAAAATATCATATGGATAGTATTATCCGGCTTAGTGATTTTGCTTGTGGGGATATATTTATCCGGCCTGGAAAATAAAAATAAAGACATAAGTAAAAGCATAAGCCTTGTGCCTGTGGATGTCAATATGCTGATTGAAATAAGTGACCCCATTGAATTGATTAATTTTCTCCAGACACAGCCAGCATTTTGGCAGGATCTCACAAACGTTCCGGCATTTGGAAAATTAAACCGTGATATGATATGGCTTGACAGCATGTTGACAGATTTTGAAATCATTAAAGAATTGCTGTCTAAGAATAATTTGGTGGTTTCAATTCATGATATTGGCAAACATAAACTAGGATCCTTGTTTGTCATAGGAATTCCCGATCACATCAAAGCTAAAACCGTTTTGCGCGAAATTGATAATTTGGCTAAAAAAACTGACCCCCAAGAGCGGATGTATGAAAACATTAAAGTTTATGAGCTTGAAACAGCCTTTGAAAAACATTATTCATACAGTATTTTCAAAGGAAATTTGTTTTGGAGTGATAACCCTTTGCTAATTGAAGATGCCATCAGGCAAAGCAGCCTGAAAACATCTATTCTGAAAGACAAAGATTTTAAAACGGTATATGCTACGGCAGGAAAAAAAGAACTCGCCAATGTTTATATTAACTTGTCCCGCCTTAATCATCTTGTAAGCCCTTTTTTAAAATCCGGTATGGAGGAACATCATCCGGCATTGAAAAATTATGCATCGTGGATCGAACTGGATATGAGCTTAAGCGAATCCCTGATCAGCTTCAATGGTTTTGCGATTGCTCCGAATACCACATTGAATTACCTCAGGCACATTAAAGATCAATCAGCCATCAGTAATGAATTTGAATCAGTGTTGCCAGAAAACACTGCATTGTTTTATGTAACGGCACTTGATAACAATAAAAAATTCTCTTCATTTCGTCGTTCATACCTTGATGAATACAAATATACCAAGTATTATGATGAACAAATAGCGCGGCTAACCGAAACATGTGGATTCGATGTAGAAGATGTTATTTATTCCATTGTGGATGATCAGATATGTTATGCATTTTCCAATATTAATCAACTTGACATTTATCAAAACAGCTATGTCCTGATAAAAACAAAATCCAGATCAAAAGCGGAGCAACGTATTCGTAATTGTCTTCAGGATTATGCTAATCATACACAGCAAGAGGTTTCTGAATATATTAGTAAAATGGAAATGGATGCTGCTAATGATTTTACTGTGTACCGAATGCCTGTTGGGGATTGGCCTGAAGTGATGTTCGGTAGCTTTTTTAGAAATTTTCAACCAACGTATTGCAGTGTACTGGAAAACATTGTGGTGTTTGCTCCAACAAAATCGGCATTGCGTAAGCTATTGAATAATTATTTGCTGAACCGGACCATTAATAAAAATAAAAATTACCTGGATTTTAAAAAAAATCTGTCCAGAGTATGTCAAGTGTTTTTTTACCTAAACAGCAACCTTGCTTTTTCATGGATGCATAATTTGTTGAATGAAAATTACCAAGACAAATTCAAAGCAAATGAAAGCATAATTAAAAAACATCAACATATTGCACTACAACAAATAATAAGTGATAATATGATTTATCATAACCTCGTTATTGAGCATTCAAATTACCAGGATGATAAACCTCATACGATTTGGGAAAGTCGCCTTGATACATGTATTCGTAGTAAGCCAACACTGGTGGAAAACCATTATACCGATTTAAAAGAAATCATCGTTCAGGATATTGGGAATACCATTTACCTCATTAACCATAAAGGGCATGTTTTGTGGAAATTACCATTGGATGAACAAATTTTGGGGAAAATACATCAGGTTGATGCTTATGAGAATGGTAAGTTGCAATATTTATTCAACACAAAAAATAAAATATTCCTCATTGACAGGCAGGGAAACCATGTGGAACGTTTTCCTGTCAACTTGCGATCATCGGCAACCTGTGGACTGGCTTTGTTTGACTATGACAACACCCTTGATTACCGGATCCTGATTCCATGTGCAAACAAAGAAGGTTATTTATATAATATTGAGGGCAACTTGGTTTCAGGATGGGAATTTGAAGGTTCGGAATATCCTGTCAGGCAGACACCCAAACACTTTCGTCACGAGAACAAAGATTATATTGTGTTCAGTGATAAATACAGAAT
>JAQIDD010000203.1 GCA_027858215.1 Candidatus Delongbacteria bacterium
TCGAACAACTGGAAATATGGGCCGAAAGGGTAGAGGTGCCGCTGATAAAACAAAAAATGGGGTCTGATCCCGCTTCTGTGGCTTATGATACGTTAAGCTCCGCCATCAGCGATAACAAAGATGTGGTGATCATTGATACAGCCGGACGTCTGCACAACAAGAAAAACCTGATGAATGAACTCGGCAAGGTAAAGCGTGTCATGAAAAAACTCATCCCCGATGCCCCGGACGAAGTGTTGCTGATTATTGACGGCTCCACGGGCCAAAATGCCTTTGAACAGGCCAAACAATTTGTCAGCGTTACCGAAGTCAATGCGTTGGCAGTAACCAAACTTGATGGCACAGCTAAAGGGGGCGTGGTCATTGGTATTTCTGACCAGTTTAACGTGCCTGTGAAATACATTGGCGTGGGAGAGGGCAAAGACCATCTTCAACTCTTTGATAAAAAAGCCTTTGTGGATTCCCTTTTCAGTGAGTGAGCCGTTTCCATTGTGATGAGAAGAGTAAACCCCGGCCTTCAAGTTGAGTAACAACAATGAGAATGAGAAATTAACCCCGGCCTTTAGGTCGGGGTGTGTGCTCAATAAGAAAAGACAGGGGCTTTAGCCCTGATTGGCATGCTTCCACGCTGATGGCAGCAAGCGGTACAGATGCCAGGCAATGTAGCCGCATAATACCCCAAGCAATGCACCGCCAAGAATGTCCCCGGGATAATGTACCCCCAGGTATATCCTGGAAAAGGAAACCAACGCTGCCCAGATAAAAATGCCAATAACATACCATCGTTTTTTGATGAGCAACGAACTGATGGTCGCCAGCCCAAAGGTGTTGGCTGCATGCGACGACACGAAACCGTACATCCCGCCGCGGTAATCGTTGACGGTATGGATTAAATGCTGTATTTCCTGGTTGTGTGTAGGCCGGTACCGTTCAAACACTTCTTTGAAGGCATGCACAGAAATCTGGTCTGTCAGGCCGAAAGTCAGGATCATGGCCAGTATCCAGAACATACTGCGCCAACCGGCTATACGTATGCTGAAAATCATGATAAATACATACAGGGGTATCCACACGTATTTATCGCTCAAAAACCACATGATGCTGTCAACAACCGGGTTGTTCAAGCCGTTGAAAAACATCAGCAAGTGGCGGTCCAGCGTTTCGAGGTATTCTATCATTGGTTGAGTTTTTTCCAGATTTTATCTTTCATTGTTTCAATGCCTGTTTGCGCTACGGATGAGATAAACACATGATCTACGTCTGGAAAATCGTTGAGCAGCATATCTTTAAGTTCATCATCAAGCAGGTCTGATTTTGTGACAACCAACAAACGGCTTTTGTCAAGCAATTCCGGGTTGTGTTTTTTCAATTCAAGCAGCAAAATATCATATTCTTGTGATATGCTATTGGTATCAGCGGGAATCATAAACAAGAGCATTGAATTACGTTCAATATGCCTGAGAAAACGCAACCCGAGTCCTTTTCCTTCGGCAGCACCTTCAATGATGCCGGGGATATCGGCCATGACAAAAGATTTTCCATCGCGGTACGAGACGATTCCCAGGTTAGGGGTGAGCGTAGTAAAGGGATAATCTGCCACTTTGGGTTTTGCAGCCGAAATACTGGCAAGCAGCGTGGATTTTCCTGCATTGGGGAAGCCCACCAGCCCGACATCGGCGAGTACTTTAAGCTCAAGAATCAACCATGCTTCCTGTGCGGGGATCCCGGGTTGGGCATAGCGTGGTGCCTGGTTTGTGCTGGATTTGAAATGTGTATTCCCCAGGCCGCCTTTACCGCCATCGAGCAAAATTTCTTCCTGCCCGTCTTCCAGTATTTCCAAGAGTTTATCTCCGGTTTCTGCATTTTTGGCAATGGTGCCGGGGGGCACTTCAATGACAATGTCTTTCCCTTTGGCTCCGGATTTTTGTGCTGATCCGCCAGGTTCTCCGTTCCCGGCAAAATGGTGTTTGTTGTATTTCAAATGCAGCAATGTCCAGCGGTGTTTTGATCCTTTCAAAATAATATGTCCGCCACGGCCACCATCACCACCATCGGGCCCCCCTTTGGGTTCAAATTTCTCTCGACGAAAGTGACGTGATCCGGTGCCCCCTTTTCCCGAGCGACAGAATATTTTTACATAATCAATAAAATTGGGATTGCTCATTGGTTACCTTATGTCCTTAAATGCTTTTAAAATGCGTTGCTCCAGTTGATTGTATAAAGTTCTGGTATCTAAACTGCCATCATAATATTCAATTTTGCCCTGGCGTTTGTAATATTCAATCACCGGTTTTGTTTTTTTCTCCCACACTTCCAGCCTGTGGATGATGAGGTCAGTATCCTGGTCGTAAATGCGGGCCTTGTTGGTTTTTGCCCTGGCATTTAACCGTTTTATGGAGCTTAATGTAGGAGCATCAAGGTGCAGCACCAGTGATACTTCTGAATCGTACCGTTTGAAAAGACCGTCCAGGATGTAAGCCTGCACCAGGTTACTTGGGAACCCTTTGATGATAAATCCCCGGAAATTATCGCGGTGGGATGATATGTTTTTTTCTATCAACCTGATTGCAATATCATCAGGCACAATATCGCCGCTGTACAGGTATTTTTTTGCCCGTTTCCCGATTTCTGTGTTTTTGGCAATTTCATTGCGTATCAGTGTGCCGGTGCTGATGTACATAAGGTTGTGTGCTTTGGCAAGCATTTTGGCTTGTGTTCCTTTACCGGCGCCGGGAGGGCCAAACAATACAATATTCAGCCATGTTTGTGATAGGGCTTTTTCCAGGGCTTTGCATAATCGTTTAAAAACATCATCAATTTCGCCTGTGCCGTCAACCTGTACATATTTGTCCTGTTCTTTATAAAATTCAATGACAGGAATGGTTTTTTTCTCATATTCCTTAAAACGTTTTTTTATGACCTCTTCCTTGTCATCCGAACGGTTTTCTTCTCCCGAGCGTTTTAGCATCCGCCTCATCAGTTCCTCCTTCGGGACTTCGAGGCTAAGCATACAGGTGAGTTTGGAGTTCATTTTCAGCAACAATCCTTCAAGAATATAGGCTTGTGCGTATGTTCTTGGAAAACCGTCAAATAAAATCCCTTTGGCATCAAGGTTTGTTTTTATACGTTCCTCAATGAT
>JAQIDD010000224.1 GCA_027858215.1 Candidatus Delongbacteria bacterium
TCTTTATGGAATTCAAAACTACAATCTATATCTGAATCTTTAAAATAAAAAAACATTTTGTGTCAGAAGCTATTTTAATGCAAATTTCACGTTTTAAAACTTTCTTTGAATTTTATTTATCAAACCCATTTGTTTGCTAAAATGTTTGCTAAATAAAAAAGAGGCTTAAAGTCAAATGCTCTAAACCTCCCTGTTTGTAAGTGAACCTGGAAGGAGTCGAACCCTCAACCTCCTGATCCGTAGTCAGACGCTCTGTCCAATTGAGCTACAGGTCCAGTGTTTTGTGACTGCAAATATAAGGTATTTTTTCAAAACAATGAAAATCCCATTCCATTATTTTATTCCGCGGTGTCATAATGCCACTGTCGTATATCTCAGTTTTGAGTTTGATTCTGTTTTTGTTACTTTTAGAACAAGAATTTTTAAATGTTTTATGGTATGAAAAATATTACGATAAGTGTTTTGTTTTGTCTGTTTATAACAAGCAATATTTTGTCTCAGAATGTAGTAAATCAATACAGTGATGTTGATGTTTCTGTAGAATATACCACTAAAGATGGGAAATTGCATGGTCAGTATCTTTCATATTACCCTGATGGTAGTAAAAAGGCAAAAGGTAGTTTCCGGAACAATCAACGTACAGGCATGTGGAAGCTGTGGAACGAATCAGGAAAGCTAATCGAAACCCGGAAGTATCAAAACAACCTGGTTTATGCGTATCCAAACGATGACATGGAGGATGTAATACCATATCAACCGCAACGGAATGAAGAAGGCTTGTATTCATTTTATAAGATAACGGAACAAATGGCAGCGTTTTCAAAGCGTACGATATCCGTAATTTTGCCCGAAGATAATCCGGCCCTGTTCAATGGGGCACCATTTCTGAAGTTGTTGAAAGAAAACCAGGGTGATGAAAATTTTCAGGCCATTGAGGTATATGATGATTATTCAACAAAACCATTGGAACTTCCACAGCAAGAAAACATGAAGATCATCGGGTATAAAATCATGCAGGAATTTGTGTATGATACGGTACGCATGATCCTGGAACCACGTATTGTCTTTATTGCACCGGTAATTCTGGATGTTGTAAATGAAGGTTTATACGATAACAATTGGCTGAGTTTCGAGTCCATTTATCCTGCGATGGCATCAATAGAGATCAATATTCCCGGTTGGCAGCCGGAAATTACCACGCTTGCCGATGTATTTTTCTGGCAGGCATATACTTACAGGATAGTACAAGCAGACGAATTCAACTCCGGTTTTTCAGAAGCATCAATAAGCCCGGAAGCTTTCAAAGAAAAGACCGTGATGGACAAGATCATTGCCAACAGTGACAACAAACGCATACAGTTTATTGAACTGGAACATGATTTATGGAGCCGGCATCACAGGTAATATGCTTCAGTCAGTTTTAACAAATCAATTTATAAATTTAATGCACATGATTTATTTAGATAAAAAATACTTGTCTTGTTCTTTTCCGTCTTTGCCGGACAAGTTTACCGTCAAAAGAACCGAAACCTCGTGCCGAAAATAATTTTTGTGACCCGCATGGCTTGTAGGTAAATTCCAGGAATAGATTTTCAGATTGGCTTTGTTGACATTAGAAAAAAAACCAAACAACTATTACTGGTTACTATGTGCTGAGAAGTACTGATAAAATACGAATTAAAACAAGCCGGGTCACCCAAATTCCAAGTTTTTAAAGCATAACTTATTGATTATCAGAAGTGCTTTTTGGGGGCGTCAATGTGGTGCACAAAACAAGAAAATAGGTATGTAAGCGGATATTCATTAAAAAGAAAACTGCCCCGGAAATGAGGAGCAGTTTTTAATAGATGAGTTATCTGTTTTTTTAAGAAATGCATCATTTCAACCCGCGGCGTTCAAGCAGTGGTTCTTCGCTTGGTTCCTGCCCGCGGAATTTGATGTATTGTTCCATAGCCGGTGCGCTCCCTACTTCTGTAAGGCAATATTTGCGGAATTTCTCAGCCAGTTCCTGGTTGAAAATATCACCGCTTTGTTTGTATGCATCAAAGGCATCGGCATCCAATACCGCAGCCCAGATGTAAACATAATATCCAGCGGAATAACCACCACTGAAAATATGCTGGAAGTAGGTACTGCGATAGCGTGGCAGGATTTCTTCAAGCAGTCCGATTTTATTCATTTTTTGTTTTTCAAACGCATTCACGTCTTCCACATTATCACTGGTAGTCAAGGTATGCCAGTCGAGATCAAGCAGGGAGGCAGCGAGGTATTCAACCGTGACAAACCCCTGGTTGAAATGTCCGCTTTCCTGGATTTTTTCAATCAGCCCGGCGGGCATGGTTTCTCCGGTTTCGTAATGTTTTGCATAATGACGCAATACCTGTGGTTCACCGGCAAAATTTTACATGATCTGGGAAGGAAGTTCTACATAGTCGCGTGGTACCACACCGGCAGTACGGTCATATTTACCATCGGTAAAAAGCCCGTGGAGAGCATGGCCAAATTCATGGAACAGTGTGGTTGTCTGATCCCATGACAAAAGGGATGGTGTTTCTTCTGTTGGAGGCGGAAAGTTAGTGACAACAGTGGCCAGCGGATGAATGCGCTTGCCTTCTTCATCATATGAAGCCCCGCGAAAACTGGTACACCATGCACCGCCGCGTTTGCTGTCACGGGTATAGTAATCCAGGTAAAACAAACCTATCAGACTACCGTCAGCTTCAGTAACTTCATACACTTCCACATCCTCGTGGTATAAAGGAATGTTGTCAAGTTTTTCAAAATTGATGCCGTAAAGCTGATTGGCTACCCAAAACATGCCATCACGTACGTTTTCAAGTTTTAAGTATGGTTTTAACTGGGATTCATCAAGGTCATACTTTTGTTTTCGTACTTTCTCAGCGTAATACCACCAGTCCCAGGGAGCAAGTTTAAAATCTTTGCCTTCGTTGTCAATGATTTTCTGCATGTCATACACTTCAGTTTTGGCTACCGGCAGCGCAGCATCCCAAAGTTTTATCAGGAAATCATCCACCGTGTCGGGAGAGTCGGCCATGTTTTTTTCGATGATATAGTCGGCATGGGTTTCATAGCCAAGCAATTCGGCTTTTTTAGCGCGTTTGGCAACCATTTTTTTGATGATTTCTTTGTTGTCATATTCACCACCATTATCGCCTCTCATGAAATAACCACGGTACAGTTTTTCTCTCAAATCGCGGTTTTCTGCATAGGTAAGGAAAGGTGTCATGGAAGCGCGGGAAAGCCCAAATGCCCATTTGCCTTCTTCGTCCATGTTTTTGGCTTTTTCGGCAGCGCCTTCAATGACAGATTCGGGTAAACCGGCAAGGTCTTCTTTATTGTCAATCAACAGCACAAAATTTTCGTTGGTTTCTGCCAGCACATTATCGCCAAACTCCAGGCTCAGCATGCTGAGGTCTTTATTGAGTTGGCGAAGTTTATCACGGTCTTTGCCTTCCAGTGCTGCACCATTGCGGATAAAATCCCTGTAATATTTTTCAATCACCCGAATCTGCTGGTCGTCCAAACCGGATTCATTGCGTTTGTTGTAAACGGTTTCAATGCGTTTAAACAAATCCTCATTGAGCATAATGTTACTGGAATGTTCGCTCAGGAGCGGACTTACTTCTTTAGCAATGTTTTGCATTTCCTCATTGCTGTCTGCTGATTTCAAATTGTAAAACACAGAAGATACCTTATCCAGCATTTCACCGGTACGGTCAAAAGCCAGGATGGTGTTTTCAAATGTTGGCTCTTATTTGTTTTCTGTAATTTCCTTGATTTCTGCCTCTTCCCGCTTTATCGCTTCCTTAAAAGCAGGCATGTAATGCCCTGTTTTTATTTTGTCAAACGGCGGTGTTTCATGAGGTGTATCCCAGCTTTGGAAAAAGGGATTGTCGCTCTCTTTAGCGTCTTGTTTGTCTGCATTATTGCAGGCAGCCGCAAACAAAATCAAAGGAAGTGTCATAATCAAAAGTTTTTTCATAATATCAGCATGTTTTTGTTGTTTATATTCAGTCGAAAAATAACAAAATTTTCAATGTGAAAGTTTAAAGAAAATATAAAGTTGTTATCAACAATGTCCGGGCAAATTGGGGCGAGATTCTGAACTGTAAGATCAAATAAACCTACAATGTAGTGTAAATAGTGTCTGTCAATAGAGTCAGTGTTTAGTTCATAATGTTCAAGATTAAGGCGTGTGAAAATTTTAAACCGCAGCATACTAACGTATTCGAGG
>JAQIDD010000232.1 GCA_027858215.1 Candidatus Delongbacteria bacterium
GTTTTATTATTATTAATAAACCAAAACCTGTAATTAAAGACCTTTAAACCAAATGTTTTTGTACTTTTGACCTGCAAACCAAAACAATAACATTATGAAAAAACATGCTCTTCTTTTTGCATTGCTGCTTTTTGGCATCAGTGTTGTAATTTACGGACAAACTATTTACACCGACGATTTTGAATCTTATACCGTTGATCAGGGGATAGCTGATCAGGATACTACAGGAACATGGACAACCTGGGGTGACTCTCCCGGCAGTGCCGAAGACCCACTGGTAACTGATGAAGCTGCTCACGGCGGCACACAATCCATTGTGATCGAAGGAACCAATGATGGGGTCTTGCTTTTGAACGATTTAACGGAAAACCGCTACCGTGTGGAATTTTACCTGATGGTTCCAGATGCTTATGTTGGATATTACAATATCCTACAGGATTTTGACGGTGGTAATTCTACCTGGGGTATGCAGATCTTTTTCCAGGACGGAGAAGGCAGTATTGACGGCAACGGAGCTGCAGCAGCCACGTTTAGTTACACGCCCGGTGAGTGGATGAAAATTCAACATTTTGTGGATCTGGATAATGATTGGATTGATTTTTATGTTGATGACAGTCTTTTGCATGCTTATCAGTGGAGCCTTGGAAGTTTTGGTGATGGTGGTATCAACAAATTGGATGCTTTTAATTTTTATGCATGGGATGATTCTGGCAATGAAACCCCAAAATTCTTTATGGATGATTATATTATTGAACAGGTTGATATACCTGACCCACCAATGAATTTGGTTGTAAATGTTGAAAATCAAAATGATGTTTCCATTTCATGGGATGCCCCGGCATTAGGATCCCCTGATTCATATTCTGTTATCAGGGATGGCGAAGAGATTGCAAGCGTACCAGACCTTAGTTATGTAGATCAGGATTTGTACCCTGGAGAATATGATTACCAGGTAAAAGCTTTTTACAGTGGCAACGGTTATTCTGCATCCGCAGGACCTGAAACTGCAACAATCCCTGGCGGAAATGAACGCAATTATGTCCTCATGGAAGTAATTACATCTGTTACCTGTGGGTATTGTCCAAGAGCCACTCAGGCCATTGATGAAATGATTGCCGAAGGATTCCAAATCGCTCCTATTGAATATCATTACACAACCGATGATCCCTACGGAACCCCCGCCACAATGACAAGAGCCAACTTTTATTTACCTTTTTTCGATGATGGGGACAACGCTTTTGGCACACCAACAACTATCACCAACGGGATGAATGGAATAGAAGGAGCATTAACAAATGTAGATAGCATGAAAAGCTATTATGAGTATTATTATAATGAGTATATTGACATCCCTACTGTATATAAAATTGATGCATCACTTCAGACTGTAACCCTGGATCCATGGGTATTTGATATCAGCATTGAAGTTGAAGAAACCTTAGACTACTATGACGATGAGATGTGCTTGCATGTAGCACTTACGGAAACCGGTATTCCGGAATCATGGCAGGGATTGGATTATGTGAACTTTACCTTGCGCGATATGCTCCCCGACGCTAACGGAACCATCATGGATTTCAATGCAGCCCCTGTTCAGACTGCAGATTTCCAACTTAGCCTAGATACAACGTATGTGAAAGATAGTTGCAGTGTGATTATTTTCCTGCAAAACAACGCAACCGCTCATGTTATGGATGTCTTTAAAGTTTCCCTTTCGCAATACAATACTGTAGAGAAACAAAAAACGCCAGCGGTTTCTGTGTATCCAAACCCCGTCAGCGACAGGGTACAGGTAGCAACGGATTCAAAAATTGAAGCCATTGAAATATATGCCATTACGGGTCAAAAAACGCTGGAGCTTCATCCGAATACCAATCTGACCAGCTTTTCAGTTTCTGCTCTTCCGGCGGGCATTTACACGATGTACTTGAAAACAGCAGAAGGAAATACAGTTAAAAAACTGATTGTGAAATAAGCTTACTCACATTACATTATTAATTGAAATGCAGAGACAAACTTTGTTCTGCATTTTTTTTTATTTTTACACGGCAGCATCAGTGGATTAATTCATAAAAACACCTGATAATGACAGTAGAATCATCAACAATACAATGTATTAAAAATAAAATGACTGATGAATTATCAGGCTTGTATGATAAAAACGAAGCCAAAAATATAACATCCTTACTGATCGAAAATGTGTGTAAGCTGGATAAAACCCGCCAGATCTCAGAGGCAGCGTATGTTCCCGATGATGTAAAAATGAACGAAATCAATCGCGTGTTCCGGAAACTCATTTCAGGGATGCCCATACAGTATGTGCTCGGAGAAACGGAGTTTTACGGCAGAAAATTCATGGTATCACCAACAGTGTTGATTCCCCGCCCGGAGACAGAAGAAGTGGTGGAGGTTGCCATCAACTATTGTACAAACAGGCCTCAACCAAGAATACTGGATATCGGAACGGGTAGCGGTATCATTGCCGTGACGCTGGCAGCAGAATTGAATGAAGCTGAAGTTTTCGCCAGTGACATTGCAGATGATATTTTAAGTGTCGCCAAACGAAACGCATCCTTGCACCATGTACAGGTGTCTTTTATTTGCCACAATCTATGGGAACACCCGGATGATCTGCCCGGCAAGCTTGATTGTATTGTCAGCAACCCCCCATATATCACTGAAGAAGAAAAAAAACACATGCATCAACATGTGCTTAACCATGAACCCCATGAGGCACTTTTTGTTCCGGATAACGATCCTGTACAATTTTACAGGCAGATTGCAAAGATAGCAAAACAAAAACTACGCGACGGCGGCATGGTTGTTTGTGAGATCAATGAAGCATTTGCCACTGAAAGTATAAAATGTTTTGCTGATGTGAATTTTGGCAATATATTTGTTTATGATGATATAAATAAAAAAAGCCGTATCTTAACGGCAACAAAAACGTAAAATCTTGTGTTATGAAAAAATGTATTATTCTTTTAGCCTTAGTGACACTTACTTTCTCATTGATTTATCTAAGTTCATGCAATCGTGAAGATTCCATTGATGTGAATCAGGACAGGATTTACACCCTGTATGAAATGAATTACGATGCCAATGCAGAAAAAACCATAGCAAAAGCCACATTCAGAATGGGCGGAGCTTATGATTCTAAAATAAAACTAAGTGACGGCAGTAGTGTTGAATTTAATGGTTCTGAACTGAGTTTTAACGGCATTTATGCATATTACACTTCAGAGTTCGCAGAATGGATTGATTCAGGTGAATTTGTTTTTGAAGATATGGATGGCAACGAATACACAAACCCGGTGGAAATGTTGTATGCTGAATTTCCCGAAGAGTTGGATACCATTGTACAGGGAGAACCATTTCAGTTTTATTGGGATGGGGACCCATTAACTGTAAATGAAGAAATAATCCTTACCGTTGACGGCCCGCTTGACAAAGACACCAAAAGTTTTTATGTATCTGAAGAAGGTGCAGAATACATTGAACTGAGTTCTACTGAAACCGCAACACTGAGTAAAGGTGCCAGCATCTTAGCACTGGAACGCAAATATGAAACTGAAAGTGTTGATGCCCCCAGCGTGGGTGGAAAAATTATATCAGAATATAAAGCTGCCAGTTATGCTACTTACGTGGTAGAATAATTTTTTCGTTTTGTTCAAATAATTTACTACATTTACAGAAAACATCTGTTATGCATACGTACATGAAAATTACTTTATTTGCCGGCATGCTTATCGGTTTCTTGCTGTTTTTCACATCCTGTGATGATAATGATCCCTCATTTTTGAATCAAGACCGGATTTACACTTCCTATGAATTGTATTACAATGGCAATGCAGATAAAACATACGCCCGTGCTACCTTTAAACTGGAAAATAAATACGGCACATTGCTAAAATTGGGTGATATCAGTTCAATCATTTTTAAAATAAATGATTCCATACCTCTTATGCATTTAGATTATTTGAATGAATATGGTTATTATGAAAAAGAACGTTCAGAATTCTGGTATAATAGTGGTATGTTTTATTTTACCAATGAAGAAGAAACCCAATATGTAAATAATATTCATGTAAATGTGGCAACTTTCCCTGAAACAATTGACACCATTGTGCAAGGAAAATCGTGGGAATTATCATGGGATGCTCAACAATCAATTGCCCTTGAAGAAAATGAAAGCATCTCGCTCACTTTTACAGGTATTGAGCATGGAGATGTTCATACATTTCACCAATTTGAAGAAGGTTCAGAAAGCATTATTATTAGCAGGGATGAAACCTCAGAACTTGAGCCCGGAACATACACATTATTTTTAGACCGCCGTTATCAACCTGAATTAACCCAAAAAGCAAGCGCCGGAGGGACAATTACAGGACGATACCGGCCTGCAAACCGTACAGTTGTGGTGGTTGAGGAATAAATATCCTATTCATTGTTTTTTGTGCTTATCAGCCAGGTGGAAACCAGGGCAACAATCAATGCTACCAGAAATGTCATCAGGCGTGATGTAATGATGGCATCCATGCCTGTGCTGATCCAAACAATGGTAAATACCAGTCCTGTGACAATCGTCAACAAAGCAGGAATGCCGCTGTATCTTTTCCAGAAGAGGCTCAGCAATATCACCACAGAAAATGTGGAGCCAATGCCGGCCCATACATAACCCACAATGGTATAAATCAGGTCGCTGGGAGATATTACCGCCAGCAACAAGGCAATGACCGACAATACTGCCGTAACCACCCGGGATTGTGTCAAAGCTCCACGGGGACTGACTTTTCCTTTTCGCATTGGTTTGATGATGCTTTCAGACAACTCTGTAGCGGACAAAATCAGCAGCGAATTGGCAGTGGAGATGATTGCTGCCAGCACTCCGGTAATTTCCGTCCTGCAATGGCAAAATCACTGCCTGTTTTTACTTTTCGTCCCTGGTAAAATCCCCAGAAAATAAGGATTGCCATGTAAACAATCATTACAATCAACATCTGCGCTTGTGATTCCATGGTCGTTTTTTATTTATTAGTAATCAGTATAAACAAAAGTAACTGCTCACCGGAAAAACGGAGACCTGCCTGTCGCTTGTCTTTCGGCAGACAAGGCAGACAGGAACGCAAAGTTTTAAAATTTTTAATTTATTTACAACTCTTTTCAAATTTTGAATTCACAGGTTTTACTTCAATTTTAGTTGCAACAAGTTTCAGGGCTAAAGCCCATGTTTTCTTTTTTTTGGCGTACTCCCCCGACCTTCAGGTCGGGGTTAAATCTTTTCGCTTACGATTAATTAACATCCCTATGGGCGAGGTTGAATAGGACATCATCACTGTAAAACATCATTAAGGCCAGGATTAATCATCTCATTACTCGAACACAACCTGATTAGCTAATTTGATTGCCCCCGACATTTATGCCGGGGTTGCTGATGACAATACACATTGGGCTTTAGCCCTGATAAGCAATATAATTCAAATTTTACCCATTTTCCTGCCCGCCCTCAGGCAGGTTAGCGTCATTTTACTGATCATCAAACAGAATATGCATCCATCAAAATTAAAGATTCCTGCATTGACTATCAAATCATGCACCTTAATTTACCTGTGGATGAAAAACACATGTCCGGTGTGTTTGCTTATGACATTTGGTCAAGAAAACCTGCCAGTTTTTGCACTTGGTTTCGCACCGAATACTTTATAATGTTTTCGGTGCTGATGTGGTTTTTCCCTTGTTTAAACAATTCAAAGCGTTTTACAATGAATTCCCGCAGGCATCCTTCATCATCATAAGCACAGGTTGTACCGGCATTGGTTTCAGCGATGATTTTTGCCACATCGCTATCAGCAGGGCCAAGGCAAAGAATGGGTTTTTGCGCCCTTAAATTTTCAAACAATTTTCCGGGAATCCTGCCTTTGACATTTTTGGCTAAGTTTAACGGCAACAGCAACATTTGTGCTCTGAGTGTCATATCAAGCGCCTGGGGACGGGGAATGTTACCGGGGGCTTCGTAATTGTCGTCAAGGCCTGCATCTTTTATCATGGATGTGATGGCATAATCCACGTTTCCGGCAAATTTTATTCTCAGCAACTTTCCAAATTCCGGGTTTTCATTTTTCAATTCACCCAAAAGTTTTATCAGGGTATCAGGACGCCTGTCATAACCGAGCAATCCAGCATGTACAATGCTAAACGTATCATCTGCCGGGGGAAATTGTTGCGGAAAATCATCTTCATCGTATCCCCAGAAAACGGGGTCCACATTTTTTGCCCCATTGGCCTCCAGCTCTTTTGCCCATGTGGGGCTGGCAATGGTTGTTTTTGAAGCGGTACGAAAGGTTTCCTGTTCCAGTTTGCGGTGTTTTCTATCGGCCCGTTTACCAATTCTCAACATGCTGTAATAATCCACCTGCGTCCAGGGGTCCTGAAAATCAGCAAGCCATGGAATTCCGGTAGCCTGGGACAATCTGCATCCGATTACGGTGTTAGTATGTGGCGGACCATCTGTGAGAATTGCATCCACCGGATTTGCTTTCAGGTATTTTTTTAAAAATCTAACCGACGGACGAATCCACAATGCCCGAGCATCGGGAATAAACCAATTTCCACGAATCCAAATAGCCAATTTGTCAATCAAGCCGTGTTTTTTGTCACGTACATACACTGGATTGGCCGAGTCGGTTTTTTTCCTGCCCGATAATTTTTTAAACAAATTGAATGGTTCCCTGATGGGTTTTTTCAGGATGGTGATGCCTTCCGGAATATCCTTGTAATTGCTTTCATCCACATAGGGATAAGATGCATTTTCAGGGGCATATACCACCGGCTCCCACCCAAAATCCTGCAGGTATTTGGCAAATTTCAGGCAGCGGTGCACGCCAATGCCTCCTGATGGTGGCCAATAATACGATATGATGAGGACTTTTTTATTTTTCATCTTCCGTATTTTCAGTGTTTTCTTCGAACAAAATCCATTCTGTTTCCTGTGTCCAGTTTGCCCGCAGCTTTATTTCTTCGGATTTATACCACACCGGCTCGGGTTGCCGTTTTTTATCATAATCCCCGGTATCCCATTTCCGGTTATGGTTCACATCCTTAACAAGCCTCAACCTGTATGTTCCTGGTTCAAGATGCTTCATGGGAAAGGTACCATCGTCACCGATGAGCTTACTACGTACTGTTTTATCATTTTTCAGAAGGTCACAAAACCACCCGGCATCTGTTCCCTGGATGGATAGCTTGAGGGTTGAAAAATCATCTTCCTTATTCACAGTAAATTCAAAAGCGGTACTGTCATTAAACCTGTGCAACATATCTTCAATGGCAGTGGTATCTAATATCAGTACATATTCTTTTTCCTGCCTGAATTTTGCTTTTATCCGGAAACAGCGATTTTCAGAATGTTCAATGTCAAAATCAACCGCTTTTTTTACGCTGTCGTTGACACGGTGAAACAAATATATTGAGTCGGGATTTAATTGTTTTATAACTGAATTCACCGTAATCTGCGGCATTTCCCAGTAATTAAGCTGACTTTTTTCCAGATTTACATCCACATCCAGTTTTTCTTCATCAAAGTCTGACTTGCTGCTCATCATCAGGCTATCCGTTTTCCATCCCACGCTGTCAATGTTACTGTAATAATCAATGATAATTAGCAGGCTGTCTTGTCTGCACAAGCTGGTATCCGTAAGCCAGAATACCAGGCTGTCGTTGTGCCTGGAAAATTCCGTCACTACCTGAGATGTGTCAAAATCCGGGGAATACCAGTTAATGGCAGAATCCTGCGGATGTTTAAAAAACACCTGCATTTGATTTGATTGAGGCCTTTCGGTGGTTTCGGCAAATTGCAAATATTGAGCCTGTTCAAACAAACGGAGAGTAAGGTCATCAGGCACATAATTGTATCCTGTAATGCTGTCCGTACTGTCTTTTAGCGGTTCAACGCCCGGAACAATGAGGCTGTCAAGAAAGGCAATTTTTTCATTTGGCTGATCAAAAGTACTGGAATAATTGGCGTCATCCAGGGCATAGATTTTATACGCACCGGGGGACAGATAAAAAAACTTAAATTCTCCCTGTTTATTTGTTTTGGTAAGGTAATCAGGGACATGTTTTTTAAACATTGAATCGGCGGGATTGCTATGTAACATTACAAACACGTCAGCAACGGGTTCTTCGGTAAGTGCATCTGTAACCACACCGGAAACCCGCAAGGAATCAATTTGAGACCCTGTCGAAAAAGCATATACCAGGTTTTTGATGGTATTTCTTTCTGTGATATCAGAAATGGCATCCAGAAATGTAAAGCTGTAAGTGGTATTGGGTTGAGGTTTTTCCGGCAGCACAACGCGTATGCTTTTGCCCCGCATTTTCACTTCCGGTTTTTCGGAAAAAGGGGGCGATACGATTAAATTTTGCTGGATATTGTTGAGTTGAATGTATTCATTAAAACTGATGTCAAAATGGTCCTCATCAAAATTTACAGTCCCACTCTGAGGCTCAGCATCTGTTACCTCCGGACTTTCCGTGTCTTTGAGCCCGCCGCTGGGGCTCCCCTGCTTTGCGCATGAAAACAACAATATTAACAATCCGTACCCCAGCAGGAAGTAACCAATTTTTATGTCTGGTTTTGTCACCATGGGCTGCAAATTTACGAAGAATCAGATTGAAAAGCTTTTAAAACTGAAAAAATTACAGGGGGTTAAAAAAATTCTTCTACAAGAATTCATTCAGATATGTATTTACTATAAACCTGCATCAATTCCGTTTGGATTGTAATGGAATATTATCTGTAAACATAAGAAACATATTGCCACTTGCAAATGTTTTTATATAATTATTATTGACCTATTATCAAAGTTTATATTGCATAAAAAACAGCATGAAAAATTTGGAATAAGGAATAATTACAAAGCTTTTTTAAGCTTAAGGGGCCTTCTAATAATTCTTTTCTTTCAAGAAACAAATTTGATGAATAAGATGCAAGGCACAAATTTTGTGCAAATTTTGTGCAACTGACGAACGAAGCAAGTGCAGAGGCAAAGCTT
>JAQIDD010000354.1 GCA_027858215.1 Candidatus Delongbacteria bacterium
CATAATGTTTGAGTTCGAGGCCTGCGAAGTATTTAAAACCAAGGATTTTACTTTCGTAAATGACTGTTTTAAATACGAGCGTAACGAAGAAATCAGACATTATGGACAGACACTAATTAGTCTTCAATATCAGAAGACCCTTTAATATCTTGAGAATACGTCTTCAAAAAAGTTTTCCTGTATGTTGCGGATGTTACCCGATTCATCAGCATACCGGTTGATCATGCTCACAACAATCACTTCTTTTCCGCTTTTGGTTTCCAGGTAACCGGCATAACAATTTACTCGCTTGATGCTACCTGATTTTCCGTGGAATTTAGATTGGAAATCATAATTCCGGCCAAAGTATTTCAGGGTGCCGGATTCACCACTTACAGGTAATGATTTTTTAAATTGATCAGCGTATTTTGAATCAGACATGTACTTCAAAATATAAGCCATCTGATAGGCTGACACCTGGTTGAAGCCTGATAAACCACACGCATCTTCCAATGCCATGCCTTCAGTTCTCAATCCTTTTTCATTCCAATAGCTTATGAGGTTTTGTAAGGCTTCATCCATGATGCGTTTTTCACTGAACAATAAGCCGATCATATTGGCATACAAATTTATGCTTTTGTAATGTGTAAGCTTGATCAGGTCTTGCAGGGGAGGCGATTCCAATGTATGAATGGTTTCTGTTTTTGAGGAAGGCATGCCGGTAGTGGCATTACCTGACACGTTGATGCCGTTTTTCACAAGCTCATCCTTCAGGTGTTTGGCAGCTAACAATGCAGGATTTGGGATAGCGCCTTTGATGATGTATTTGTTATAGCCGGCAGGAAGCGTTCCGCGAACTATCCGTTGTTTTGTGCCGGGAATACCAAAAATATAGGCTTGATCACCTCCACCATCTGCTGCTTTTACTTCATTCTGAAATTCAATTTCAAGGTCAGCAGGTGTAATTTTATTTATTTTTGTTGCATCACCGGCTTTATTGCCTGTATCAAAACTCAGTTGATAGGTGTTTTCGTAAATATTAAGCAACGAAGGCGATGCCCCGTAATAATTGGCAATGTCTTCCCAAATCCAGGTGCGAGGGATTTTATTCAGTAAGTCCTGATTTTCTGATCCAACAATATTTCCGTCAATTTCCTGAATGCCTGCTTCTTCAATGGCATCAGACCATCTTTTTAAAAATGAAAATGGGGTGTAATAATGATTCTTAAAACGTATTGCCCCCAGGGCAGGATCACCGCCACCAAGGATATATACATCGCCGTGCAAAACGCCGTCTTCTGTTTGTTTTCTTATGGCCAGGCTTGTTTCAAAACAATGCTCCGGGCCAAATTTATCCATGGCTGCAGCCGTTGCCACAATTTTCATGGTCGAAGCCGGGGTCATGCTTACATGCTCTCTGTGTGCATCAAGGGTTTTTCCAGTCCTGGCATCCATTACGATATAGGATACCCCGGCAGTTTGTAATTCAGGAACTATATCCAGAGCCTGGGAAAAAGTACCTGTATAAGTAAACAACAGTGATGCGATAATCAGCAGTCTTGTGGTATTCATAATGCGTTCATTTTTAGAGTATAAATGTAATCTTTATTAAACGCTTATTAAAATGGATTGCAAAAACTTATTCACATAATTTTCAACATCAAATCATGCGTTAAAAACAGATTATTAATAAATTAAATCAATAACGAGTCCAGTCTGAAAAATCAAAAAAATAAAAAATGCACCACGTCAGTCAGATACTTATGGATCTGAATTTCTGTATTATAAGCTTTTTGACAGGTTGAACCTTCGTGGGAAGGCAATGGTTTTTTCTGACCAGGTTCAATAGTATTTCTCCCAAAAACGCGCTTCACGCATCAACGCAGACAGATGCTTTCTGAATTTTTCCGGGTCCAGCAGCGTTTTTCTTGTCTTTTCTGATGTTATGGAATCCCTGTCATTCAGATACGTCAACACATCATGCATGCTTTCGGTTTTTACCGGAGAAGAGGGTTTATCCAACAGCTCCTCCCTGAGTATATTCAGGCTGTAATCCACATCAGACTGCATCGAAAAAACAGCGCTCATCACCTCATTCATCCGTTGAACAAGTGCATTTTCAATTTCTTTTTCTTTGGATACATAATCACCGTGTTGTTCCAGTATTTGCCGGTTCTTATCCCTGAAATACATCAGTTGTTCCTTCCATTCATTGAACACACGGATGTTGTATGTGGCAGCAAAATTGTGCTTATCATGGGTAAAATCAATGGAATCATAATAAGCAAGCATCTCATCAATCTTATCAGGGTGATTTGCCCACAGCGCATATTTCGAAGGCCGCTCGGCAAACGACAGGTTTAACCTGGCTTGTTTGTCGTTGCAAAATTGCACAATACCAGGCGTATCCTGCCAGTTCAGGCTTATCGGAGTATGAGAAATCGTCAGGTGATTATCTGTTAACTGGTTGAATTTATCAATATTCTGCATCACCACATCGAAATCCGCCCCTTTCCTGATCTGTTCAAAGCGTTCTTTGTTCAACGAATCCACAGAAACGGTTAAATCAAAACGGGTTGAAAGTAAGATTTGTTCAGTCCTGGCATTATAAATGGTTCCATTGGTCACCGCTGACATTTTTATGTTCGGATTCAGTGCAATGACTTTATCCCATATTTTGTAGTAAATATCAATCAAAAAAGGTTCGCCACCGTAAAAATGCATCTCACGCAAGTGGGGAATAAATGCTTCCAGTTGCCTGATAAAATTATCATCATAAGGAGAAACCAGTGGCGGCAGATGTTCCCTGTTGGCCCTGATTTTGGAAGATTCCCTGCCCGAACACATCACACATTCAAGGTTGCAGGCATTGGACAGTTCAAGTTCCATGATTTTGGGATACATGCCTTTTTTCGTGTATGGATACGCATCTGCACGCATGGACGGCAATCCCTGGAAACGGTGCGCTTTGATTTGTTTTTCACAATAAGCACATCCCATGCTCAGATCATTATGTCGCATGTGCTCCCGCATTGCTTCAGCCTTTTTACCAAACCAGATGCCTTTGATGCTTTGTTCGGGATATGTTCCCAGGACATTGTCATGTGAACGGCAGCAGGCAATGGCTTCACCCGCAATGTTGAAAAACAGGTTCACAAAGGGATTGTAACAAAACAAGCGTTTGGCACCGTGAAAACGCCGTTTGTTATATGCCCGCATCAGTTTTGGAGGGATGGACCTGTATTTACCCCGGCTTGCGGGATATGGCAGCATAAGGCTTTTCAAACCATTATACCCTTCCCAGAGGGGAAGCAACAAATGTGCGTATTTTTCAAGCCTTGGCTTCATAATGCTGCAAGGTACAAAATTTCCATAATATAAGGAGTTCCTAAATACATTTGAATTTCCGGCAGCCTTTCTGTATCTTTGTAGTATGGATGTAAACAAGATTGTACATGGCCTGTGGATTGGTAATCAGCTTTCGTTTGTGGAAAAGCTGACCATCAAATCATTTCTTGATAAAGGGTTTGATTTCCATTTGTGGTTGTACAATCCGTTGATCACCTCTGTACCTGATGAAGTAAAAATACGGGACGCAGCCGAGATCATCCCCCGCCATGATGTATTCAATTACAGGTTCAGAAACCAGTTTGGCCACGGGAAAGGCAGTTTTGCCGGGTTTTCAGATATTTTCAGATATAAACTCTTGTATGAATATGGTGGCTGGTGGACAGACATGGATGTGACATGCCTCAAAGCACCTGATTTTGATGATGACTATGTGTTTCGCACGCACCACACGCTCCCTCTGGTAGGCAACATCATGAAAGTACCTCCCCGTTCTGATCTGATGAAATCATGTTATGAGGAAGCATCACAAAAAATCAATGAATACAACCGCGACTGGCACCTGCCGGTACAAATCCTGGCTGATAATGTAGAAAAATACGGATTGTCAACGCATATCAAAAATTTCAGCAATCAGGACAGTTGGGATGTGATACGCTTGATGCTGCGAAAAGACGTTGACATTCCCGAACACTGGTATTTCATTCACTGGGTAAATGAAGAGTGGCGCAGAAATAAAATCTCCAAACTCAGGACCATCAAAGGCTCTACCTTTGACAAATTGATTGAAGCGCATGACATCTACCACAAAAAAGCACGAAATTTTCGTAAACTCAGGCTGTTGTTCAGGGTAAGCCTGCCCGGGTATATACTCAACCGTTATTTTTAGTTAATGACGTTGGCACTTTTAAAACATATGGTTGTGTTTCAAATGTTTCGTATCCTGCAAAAGTTTTGATCAAAACCAATTATTCAGTCATGGATATCACAGTTTTAACTGGTAGGTGAATACTGTCTTAGGATTTCTTTGCAGCTCCCTGATTGCCCTGTCTGTCGTGCATAGGTAGTGGTGGAAAGCAGGCCGGGACAATAGTAAGTAAATAAATTTCAAATATAGAATATCAAATGTAAAATGTTAAAGTTAAGACAAAACAGGAAAACAGTACGGTTACGAAGAAAAAATTACTTTGACATTTTTTATGTAGCATTCGATATTTATCATTTAATTCTATTGGCTCTTATCTGTTTCAATTTATCGTCATATAAGTTCACCACCGTATCCCAGGCATAAATATCATCCAGTTTTTTAATTACCGACATGGGGATTGTATATTCAGTGTTAAATTTATCGTGATAAAACGATTCGATTTTTTCTGCCAGATCTGTTTCATCCTGTTGTTTTACAATGTCTCCGTTGACTCCCGGGTCAATAAGCTTTGTGTTGCGGCTTACATGAGTAACAATGACATACGTACCACACGCAATGGCTTCCATGGTGGCCATACTCATCCCTTCATTCAGCGAAGGCAATACAACCAGCGATGCAGACTGGTAAGCATCTCGCATGGCTGATTTATCCACCCATCCCTCAAAATGCACAAGCTCGGTGAGATCATGTTTTTTGACAAAGTGCTCCATTTTATGACGCAAGGGACCATCTCCAAGTATCCGAACATGCAGTTCCGGTATTTTATCCCGCAGCAAGGCGATGGCGTTTAAAAAACTAAACGGGTCTTTTTGTTTCACCAGCCGCCCGGGAAACACAATCTCGAACCGCTTGCGGCGTTTGGCATCATCAGCGTAAAAATAGGCTGCATTCCATCCGTTGGGTATCTGATGCACCAAATGTGTATTGCGTTTTCCAACAAAAAGTTTTGCATTTCTTTCCATATCATCGGATTGCACAAACAACGCTTTGCTCCTGAGCACAATACGCTTGATCCACCCATAGGTAAACATGTGATAGACCATCATTTGCTTTGGGAAGAACCATGGGATATCATGGCCGTGGGACATCACCACATAATCGAGGTCAAATTTGAGTTTCATGGTGTATGCCACTTCCCCACAGGGCAATGCAAAATGTGCAAAACAAATATCGTAGCGTGTTTTCTCAAGGTGACGAGCCAGGAATTTCTTTGCCATGCGCATCCACGACAGCATTTCTACAGGGTTGGATTTAAACCGGTATTTGCGTTTTGATGACAAGCGCGTAACCTGCACCTTGTTTTGGATGGATGATACCTGGCAATCTTTATAACAAACCGTCAGCACATGCACAACATGGCCTTTTGCAGCAAGCCCTTCGGCAATGTGCCTGGATATTTCACCAGCACCCCCACCCACGGGCGGGTATTCATAATTTAGCATCAGGATACGCATACGGTGAGTAAAGGTATAAATTCTGAATTCATCAAAACAATTTATTCAGTGTACTTCAACATTTTCAAACGGCGGGGGTACTTTTTGACATACTGCCTGATGATCATCTGCACATCCCTGTTGTCAGGGTAATGTTTGATGCAATCGAGCAACTCCTCCCTCCTGTTGGCAAGCACCTTAAGGATATAGCCGTGACCGGTATATTTCCCGTTTTGCAATTGCACCACAGCGAGTTCTTTTTCGTTCCGCCCTTTTTCCACAATCAGCATGCTGGAAGTAGCAATGCTGTATTTTTTCAGCAATGTTTCCACACGGCTATTGTAAATGTCTGCCGGCTCTTCACCAACACAAGCCCCGTTGCATTCTCCCAACGCATACCCAAAGCATGCCCCCGCTGATTCGTACAAGCCGCACAATTTCTGACATAATTGGTGTGCCTCTGCCCATTGGAAAAGCCGCTGTCTGGCCGTTTTTTTCGATGAAAAACACAACACGGGTGACTTATTGACATCGTCATTGCGCTCAATGCGCATTTGCAGGTATCCATTATCATCCTCAAACACATACAGGCCATACCGGCTCACTGCCCGACGCTGGGCCCGGTTAAACCTTGGTTTGTGCTTTTTGATTTCATGCGATTCCTGCAACAAAGCCACAAGCTCACTGCCGGTGGTTTCAAAATCCACATCGGCAATCAGTGATTTCATTTCCACTGCCCTGTCGGTGGTTTCATTGTTCAAATGCGTCATCACACGTTTATAAATGTTGTTGCTTTTGCCGATATAGAGCAGCTTGTGATGTTCATCGTAAAAATAATACACCCCCGTTTCTTCAGGCAGTGACCTGATTTTTTCAGGTTTCAATCCGGAGTGCAGGCCGCGGAACCCCGTGACTTTTGTGTAACGGCTGCCATTCTCCATCATGTCCTTTTGTTTCAGCCATGCAAATAATTCCACCGTAGCAAGGGCATCCCCGGCAGCACGGTGCCTGTTTTTAATGCGTATTTTCAGGTGTTTGCACACATTGCCGAGGTTGTGAGATGTGAGCGCCGGCAGCATTTTACGGGACAATTTTACCGTATCAATGGTATCGCGTTTGAAATTGTAGCCCAGCCGCTTGTATTCATGCCGGATGAAATTATAATCAAAATTGACGTTGTGCCCCACGACAATGCGTTGCTCTGTGATTTCAATGATCTTTTTTGCAATTTCATAAAAACACGGGGCATCTTCCACCATCAGGTTGCTGATGCCGGTAAGGGCTGTGATGCGTTCAGGAATACGGCATTCCGGGTTGACAAGGCTTTCAAAACTATCGATGATCTTATCGCCATCAAAAATAAACACAGCAATGTCAGTGATTTTATCGCGGCGCGGGCTGA
The DNA here is from genome assembly GCA_027858215.1 of Candidatus Delongbacteria bacterium. Taxonomy (GTDB): domain Bacteria; phylum Bacteroidota; class Bacteroidia; order Bacteroidales; family ML635J-15; genus JAQIBY01. Next base: position 7,091 of record JAQIDD010000354.1, read on the forward strand.
CACCGGTAGTTTCCACATCCAAAACAGCGTACTCTGTGCTCACTTTTTATCCGGGTTATCAGGTTCTTTTTTATCAGGCAATTCCACAGACACAAATGCCGGACGGCGCATAAAAATAACCGTGGTTGCTCCGGCAATGCCACCGGCCATGCCACCATTCAAACCAGGGTAATTAAGAGACTGCAAGACAAGCTGAACGACAAGCAGCATCACGGTCACCCCGAGGACAAGCAAAAAAATATTTTTCCATTTGTACCTTACCCTTACCCAGGCACCACAATTCACACAATACTGGTCGGGCAATCCACGCCGCTTTACGAAAGGACGTTTAAGCAAATTACCCTTATGATGACAATTCGGACATTCCATGCCACAAAAATAACATTAATTTCATCGGCAGCAAAAAAACGTATGGGCTATTGGGGAGGTAAAGTAAATCAACTCATTTACATTTTTTTACCTTACCTCTTTATTTTCACTCAACTATATTAAATATTGCGGGTAAAAAGCATGGTGGAACAAGTGTCATCTTATTTAATTTTTTTTCTCATTTTCAGCTTTTTCTTAAAATAACCTCTTTTACTGTACCCCTTTTTTATGTAACCCTTTTTCCTGTACATAAGTTCATCTTCTTCAAGCAATAAAAAAATCACTTCAAGCTCATTCATTTTTTTAAACGGGGGCCGTTGCTCGTTGATCAAAGCATACTGTTCCCTTTTTTTAAACCAATGGAGCAGGTTGTTTACTATTTTAAAAAAATCAAACCTTACGCCCGGAGACAATTCAATTTCTTCAGGGGGCTTATACGGATTAACCGGCAGGCTGTTTATCCACTGCTGAAACAGTTTTGCTCTTGGTGAAGGG
>JAQIDD010000393.1 GCA_027858215.1 Candidatus Delongbacteria bacterium
TCAACATCCGGGTGTACCTGCACAGACAAATTGTCATTGGCATCAATAAATTTGACAAGCAGGGGAAATTCATTCCCATATTTTTCATACACTTTAGGCCCCACAAGATCCCCCATGTAAATTTCCACGAGCTCCTGTAAGCTATTGCCTCGTAGAAATCCGTTGTTCAAAATGGAAATATTTTCCTTAACAGCGCTGATTTCCCAGGATTCCCCTGCCATATCAGGAGCTTCTTTTTTGTTCAGGATGTTTTTTAACTTATCACCACCCCATATTTTTGTTTTATAAATGGGCTGAAATTTCATCGGATAAAGAGGTTCTTCCTGCATTTTTTTGAGATTATTTTATAAATTTACGATCAGAAATAACAATGAATCAAAATTATAAAATCAAATTATAAAATCAAAGCATGTTAATTATTGGTATAGCAGGCGGAACCGGGTCAGGAAAAACAACCGTGGTAAAAAAAATAAGTGAGAACATCCCCGACGGAGAAATTGCATTGTTGCCCCAGGATTCATATTATAAAGACAACAGTCACCTGCCATTAAAAGAACGACGCAAAATAAACTTTGACCACCCGAATTCAATTGAATGGGAATTGTTAAAAACACATGTGTCTGATTTAAAAAACGGGAAAGCTGTAGGACAACCAATTTATTCTTACCTGACCTGCACAAGGGCTGATGATACCATTGAAGTCCTCCCCCAAAAAGTCATCATCATTGAAGGTATTTTGTGTTTGGCCGATGAGGGCCTTCGTGACATGATGGATTTGAAAGTATTTGTGCATGCGGATGCAGATGACAGGCTAATACGTGTAATAAACAGGGACATTGTGGAACGCGGCAGGTCAGTAAATACCGTGTTGGAACGGTATGAAAAAACAGTAAAACCTTCTCATTTGCAATTTATTGAACCCACTAAAAAATACGCAGATATCATTGTTCCCCAGGGGGGTAAAAATAAGATAGCCATTGACATACTTACCCATTTTATATGCAGAAACCTAAACACTTGATATTATGAATGATATACCATTAAGCAGCATTGTTTTTTTTGATATTGAAACCGTCCCAGTTACTCCATCATTTGATGAATTGCCTGAAAACATGCAGAAATTATGGGATAAGAAATCCACCTATTTCCGCAAAGAAGAAGAAACAGCAGGGGATGTTTATCAACGGGCAGGCATTTACGCAGAATTTGGAAAAATAGTCTGTATTTCTGTTGGCCACATCAGCATGAAAGACGATAAGCGCATTTTTCGCTGTAAATCTTATTATGGCGATAATGAAGCTCAATTGTTGCAGCATTTTGCTGATATGATTAACCAGTTTTGCCGCAGCGGCGAAAAATACCTGTGCGGACATAACAGCTCGGAGTTTGATGTGCCTTATGTAGCACGCCGTATGCTTGTCAACCGCATTCCCCTGCCTGACCTTTTTGACCTGGCCGGGAAAAAACCATGGGAAGTGAAACATCTCGATACCATGAACCTGTGGAAATTCGGCGATTACAAACATTTTACTTCGCTGGACTTGCTGACAACGATTTTTGGCATCCCTACACCCAAAGATGATATTGATGGCTCACAGGTGGCCGGAGTGTATTACAAAGACAAAGACATCAAACGCATTGCTGCTTACTGTGAAAAAGATGTGCTTGCAGTAGCCCAGTTGTATCTCCGTTTTCAGTACCAGAATTTAATCAGCTCGGACAATGTGGAGTTTTCGGTATGATTTAAAAATAAAGCTTTTGGGATTTTAGGGTGTTAAAAGCTTGTGTTCTTCTTAATTGGATACCGATGAAAAAGTTTTTCAATATATTGTTTTATGTTTCCATCGTTGTGTTTGTCATTTACCTGACACAGATTGATTACATCAGCCTGTCAAACATCGGATGTAACCTGTACTATTTAATTGGAGCCATTTTGTTGTTGTGGGCCGGATTTTACGTTTCTACGCAAAGTTGGTGGTATGCACTTCGTGTGCATGATATCAAAATCAGTCGGCGAACCGCCCTGATTTCACATGGGTTGTCAGTGTTTGCCAAATACATTCCGGGGAAAGTATGGGTAATACTTGGCCGGGCAAGCTATATTGCACGGGATAAAAACATCTCTCCTAAAACCGCTTCGGTTGCTTCGTTGAAAGAACAACTGATTTTTCTCTTACTGGGACTAATAATAAGTTTTTATCCGATATTGAAACTTGTGGATTCATGGTACGTTCCGGCGTTTATTTTGTTTACTATTCTGTTAATAGCATTATTCTTGTTTAATAAGGCGTTGCATAATTTTATAACACACATCGTTAAAAAGTGGTTTAAGAAAGAATTAAACGTCCCCTTGATAAACTTAAACAATGTTTCAAAATTAAGTGGCGTCATTTTGCTTTATTGGTTTTTATGGACGGCCGGATTTTACTTATTGTTGTTTGCATTTGGCATTCCTGGTCCGTTTAAGGCGTCTTTTGTTTTCCCTGTCAGTGCGGTTTATGGTGTACTGGCCATCATATTTCCGGGAGGCATTGGTGTGCGTGAAGGCATCATGGTCAGTTTGCTTACCATGATGGGATGTAATCCCTTGACAGCCACTACTTTTTCTGTGGTATCAAGGTTGTGGTTTATAACGGGGGAATTGTTTATATTTAGTCTTGCATTTATTGCCCGCCAACGTAAAATAACATAAGCACACAAAATGCATGGGGAACTTTTTTCTAATCAATCTTACATAACAGTATCGTCCAGGGTAATGGTTTATATATTGCAATCACACGGGCATGTTTGCTAATCATTTTTTTAATCTTTCCGGATGACCAATGATTTAAATGTCCGGGCGTATTTCCCCAATGCTTCCAGTATTTTCCCCTGACCATGTTTAAAAATCGCCAAACCGGCTCTCGCGGAACAGAAACAATAAGATAATCTGAAGACAGCTTTACCAATTGCCTTAATGCCTTTTCAGGATCTTCCAGATGTTCCATTACTTCGAGACACATGACCATATCAAAACTGTTTTTCTCAAAAGGTAAATTATAAATATCCGCAACCTGGTATGTGCAAAACGGGGCATTTTCCCGGCTCATGTTAATGTGTTCGTCATCAAGGTCGAATCCTGTACAGGGGATGTTCTTTAGATACGGCTCCAGCAAGCTTAAGCTTACTCCTTCCCCACATCCGGCATCCAACAACGAATTGAAAGGTGTTTGGGAAATGATGTGTGTAATGGTTCGATTAAAATTAGCAACCAGGTATTTGCTTACCGGTGTTTTTGATACGTATTTATAATTCGTTTTTATTTTATAGTGTTTTGAATCTGCTTTCACTTGTCTTTTTTTAATTCATACAGTATTTTTTCCTGGTTTTGCCTCATCCTGGCAAACATATCAAGAATAAAGCCCATCATTACTAATACTAAAGAAACCACAAAGAAAAAACCGGAAACAAAACCTGCCCATTTATGAGGACTAAAATATCCGGTATTGATATAATGAACAATAAAAAAGCCCCCTAAAATCAATGTTATGATGAATGAAAACAGTGCAAAATACCCGAATAACCGTAATGGTTTGTAATCCCTGTAAGTCCTTAGGATGATTTTAAATGTTTGAACGGCATACCTGAATAAGTTGGATGCAACCCTTGACTTACCATGTTCCCTCACACCTCTGACCTCTACAGGAATTTCCATTATTCTGACATTTTTGAATGCCAAATCAATGAAAGATTCCTGGGTATATGTAAAATCACCAAACAAATTTAATTTCAATAACGCCAGTCTATTATACGCTCTGAATCCACAGGAAACGTCATAAAATTTTTGTTTTGTCATCCAACTGATAAACCGGGACATGTTTTTGTTTCCCCACAACTTGGCTTTAGGCATGTCAGGAATTAAGGCATTGTCTTTGAAACGGGATGCTGTGACAAAATCTGCTTCATCGTTTACAATAGGGTCAACAAGTTTTACAATGTCCTCAGGGTTGAACTGACCATCTCCATCCATGTTAACCATGACATCAAAATCGCCATTGAGAACAGCCTCCACCCCGGTTTTGAAAGCAAGACCCACCCCGCGGTTCTCCTTGTGACTAATAACAATAGCGTGCGCTTCAGATGCAACCTTAGCGGTGTTATCAGTGGAGCCATCATTCACTACAAAGACTTTATCAACAAAATCGGGGATGGATTGAATGACAGATTTAATTTTCACCTCTTCATTCAAGGCAGGGATGACAACAGCTATGGATTTGTTTTTTAGCATGATATGATGTTACAAATATTCTTTGTAGATCTATAAAAGTATAATTATTTCACTTAATCCAATAATATCTCTCCCTTGCCTGGACCTTCCTTGAGGTGATAGCTATTTCAAAATTTAATGAGTTTATTAATGCTTGATCTATTTTCATGTATTATTTTTATAATGTAATAGCCTGGAGACAGTTCAGATAAATCAATCCTATTGTGTGGGGATTTTAGCTTATATTTATACACTATGGTTCCAGTCTGAGAATAGATTATACACGATATTGGCGTGAACATTTGGCATGTGAATTCTACATTTAACATATTTCTGTTTCCCAGCGGGTTAGGATAAATCTTGATTCCCTCTTTTTGATCGCCCTTGGCATACAAATTATCCACATCGTTGCTTTCAAGTGTGCCCAGACAATCAAATTCGCCTGTAAGGCATATGAGATCATAACTAATGTCATGTCCATTCTGTTCATTGCTAACAATGAAATTATCCCCCACACCATTCCCCATTCCTGTGGCGATAAAGGTAATGTTGTCATAAGTATCATACATGACATTATCAGCCCCTGATGCAGCCCCTATATCATCGGCAAACATCACTACTTCGTTATCCAATTCACTGAACAAAGGTTCTATTTCGCTCCAGAAATTAATGGTATCTGCTCTTCCTTCAAAAGAATTGGGAGTAAGAACTGAATACTTATTATCAGACTGCCACCACAATAATTGATTAAAGAAAACAAATATTTTTTCAACACCATCAGCATTATTATCAATGGTATTGGTTAAAAAAAGTTTTTGATCGCCTGAAATATTCCAATGGTCAATATTGGGATCTAATACAATAAATAAATCATTGCTAAAAACAAAGCTATAATAAGTATCTCCATACCGTTCCTCAAAAAGGGGCCGGTCATACATATCATGATTTCCAACCGCAAAGTAAACAGGCAAGCCAAGTGAATCAATATCATTATCAACATCATCCCAGGCCTCCTCAGTAGAATGGAAAACAATATCGCCCAAAAAGGTACCAAAAGCAATTTCAGGTCGGCTTTGGATGTACCCAAATTTGTCAACAAATGGAGGATGCAAACCCTCATTATCAACACCTGGAGTACCATAGGTGTGTCCTGCAACAAAAAAAGAATACGTTGAATCGGTGCCCTGGCCTCGTGCAAAACCAAGGCTTAAAATAAGTAAAGAAATAATCCAGTATATTTTCATCATGTATAATGATAATTAAAAAACTCCAATTGAAAAATAAAGATAGTGCTTTTCCAGCTCATTTCAAAATGATTGTT
>JAQIDD010000235.1 GCA_027858215.1 Candidatus Delongbacteria bacterium
TTCATAATGTTCAAGATTAAGGCGTGTGAAAATTTTAAACCGCAGCATACTAACGTATTCGAGGATTTAAAATTTGAGCTACAACGAAGATATTGGACATTATGGACAAACACTATTTAATCATATATCATCTCGCTATCGTGCCATCGTGCATTCGTGCTATCGTGTCTTTGCGGTAAGTAAATATAACTCCGGTAAAAATTTCCAAAAACCAAAAAAAAATAGTATCATTGTCATTTTATAACAAACAGCAGAATCATGGATAAAAAGTGGCAATTACGGGCAAAGGAAGACAAAGAGATTGTAAATTCACTAACTAAAAACCTGAATATTGACGAACCGCTTGCCAATATACTTGCACAACGAAATATCCATAATTTTGAAGAGGCAAGAAAGTTTTTCAGGCCATCATTGAACGATCTGCATGATCCTTTCCTGATGAAAGACATGGATAAAGCCGTTGAAAGGCTCAATCATGCCATCAGTCAACATCAAAAGATACTCATTTACGGCGATTACGACGTTGACGGTACCACCTCGGTAGCGTTGATGTATAATTATTTAATTAAATTTCACAAGGAACTTGGTTTTTATGTTCCGAACAGGTATGATGAAGGTTATGGCATATCCTACCGCGGCCTTGATTACGCGGATGAAAATGGATACGATTTAATCATTGCGCTGGACTGTGGTATTAAAGCCATGGAAAAAGCAAAATACGCCCAAACCAAACGCATAGACCTGATCATATGTGATCATCACACCCCCGGGGAATCACTGCCTGATGCCGTTGCTGTTCTTGATCCCAAACGTAAAGACTGCCCTTATCCGTACAAACATTTATCGGGATGCGGTGTGGGATATAAACTGCTCCAGGCATTTACCCAAAACAACGGATTACCCGAAAAAGAACTGTACAATTTGCTTGACCTTGTGGTGGTAAGCATTGGATCCGATATTGTGCCAATTACCGGGGAAAACAGGATATTAGCGCATTATGGTCTGAAGATTTTAAATCGCAATCCACAAACCGGATTAAAAACGATCATAAACCTGGCAGGGCTTGACGAAAAAGAAATGATCATAAGCGATATTGTGTTTAAAATCGGCCCCAGGATAAATGCCGCTGGCAGAATGGAATCAGGAAAAACGGCTGTTGAATTGCTGGTTTCCAAAGAGGAATCAACGGCACTTACCATTGCAAATCAGATCAATGAAATCAATGACACCAGGAAAACTCTTGATCACGATATCACAGACAAAGCACTTAATCAGATTAAGGATACCCTCCAGGACAAAGACAAGAAAACCACGGTGGTGTATTCAGAAAGCTGGCACAAAGGTGTAATCGGCATTGTTGCCAGCAGATTAATTGAACATCATTATAAACCAACGGTGGTATTTACAAAATCCAATGGGGTATTAAGTGGTTCTGCAAGATCTGTACAGGGTTTTAATTTGTATGATTCCATAGAAAGTTGCAGCCACCTGCTTGATGATTTTGGGGGACACATGTATGCTGCAGGCCTGACGTTAAAACCTGAAAACCTGGAAGAATTTAAACGGTGCTTTGAAGCACATGTAGCTAAACACATTCTGCCTGAACAACTTATCCCATGCATTGATGTGGACATTGAACTTGATGAGATGAACATTATCACACCCAGGTTTTACCGGATTTTAAAACAGTTTGCTCCGTTTGGCCCTGAAAACATGAAACCCATGTTTGTTTCAAAAAACGTGTACGATAGCGGGTGGGCAAAACAAGTGGGAAAAAACAAAGAACACCTTAAACTTAGAGTTGTTTCCAAGCCTGGTGACGGTCTGGCTATTGACGCCATTGGGTTCGGTTTTGGACATGTATATGATAAAATAACAAACTACCAGCCTTTTGATCTGTGCTATACCATTGAAGAAAATGTCTTCATGGGTAAAACCAGCCTGCAGATGATGATAAAAGACATAAAGCCAAAATAAGTCTTTTTCAAGTTTAAATCTCTTATTTATTTCATTTTACACAACATGTTTTGATGTTTTTCCACTTTCTTATAAAAAATTACTTATCTACAGGCAACCTTTTTTGAGTTTTATACGTTATATAATTAAACACTTAAGCTTTCAGATATGGAAAAATGTATTGTAGTACCGTATGATTTCTCAGAACCCGCCAAAAATGCATTAACCAAGGCACATGAAATTGCAAAGCATATCAAAAAACCAATCGTGCTCATTCACATTGTCAAAAGTGACAATGAAATTGAGGCCAAACAAAGTCAATTTGATAGTGTAGCCTCTGAATTTTTAAAGGAAAAAGATGACAACATAAAAATAAAAGCAGTCGTAAAAAAAGGTTCTTTATTTAAAAAAATTTATGAAACTGCTCAGGAGCATAATGCATACCTGGCTGTAATGGGAACCCATGGCAAAAATACAATTAAAAAGGCAATGAAAGTGGTTGGTAAATTTGTAAAAATTGCTTTTTTGCTGGTGCAGTATCCCGGCGATAAACCAATTTTTAATAAAATTTTGTTACCCCTGGATACAAACAAAAAAACAAGAGCCAATTTGAATTGGATTAAAAGCCTGAGTTACCATTTTGACCTGAAAGTATTTTTGTTGTATCCGGTTTACAAGAGTGATGCAAAAAATTCCCTCGTAAAACGCAATCTGAGTTTTTCCGAAAAAATACTTGATCATGAACTGATTGATTACGAAATCATCAGAGCAAATATTGATAACAATTACACCCATGAAATTTTCAATAAAATCCGGGAAAATGAGATTGATACGCTGACTTTGATGTCAACAAATTATAAGAGATACATCAAACAATTAAAAAGAGAAGAAGACCTTGACCAATATAAGAAAATCCCCATTTTATGTGTTAATCCGAGAATTGATTTGGAAAAATTGGGCGGCCTTACATAGTTGCGTTAATCCTCAATGAAACCTAAAACAATTCTCTTGCGCCTGAGCTCCCCCGAGTTCAGGCGTTTTAATATGCTTTCGCCGGCGTTTTCAATATCATCTATCAACATACCGGCATCAATGCATAACTTACCGTTTGCTTCTTCCAGGTGTTTTGATGGTTCATTATCCAGCAGTTGTATGTGTGATGAAGGAAGAAACACGTGCACCATGGAGCTACGAAACTGATTGTACAACCTGTCGGCTTTGTTTAATCGTGAATATTTTCCCGGAAAAAGGTGATACAATGCATTCCGGAAGCGTTTTTTTGACTGTTGCTTTGCTTTCATTGGTTTGTCATCCAAAAAAGCCCCAAGTACTTCTATTGCCAGCGCCATCATTACAAAAGCCACATTCAGATGATCGTTTTTTAACAAATTCCTGATTTCCTTTACAATGTGCTTGCGGATGTATTCCTCTTCTGTCATAGCTGATTTCTCAGAATTTAAACCGCACCTGCAATTTCACATCAGTTTTATGCGGGGCATCTATTTGACTTAATGAGCTGCTGACAACATCTCTATTGTTATAATATGTCCGTGCAATCCTGAACCAGATGTCTATGTTGTCATGCGGTGAATATTTTGCCAGCAAATACACACGATTGCCGTGATAATAATAAGCCGGAATGGAAAAGGCATACAGCACATCATATTCATACGAATAAATTCGTGTGTTGTAAGAATCCGTACGGAAAAGTGCAAACCGGGTAACGAACCTCAGCGGCATTTTTTGCAGTTGCCAGATGACATCCTGTGACAGCACCCAGCCATGCTCCATTGCTTCGGCATCATTGGCCTGAAAACCGGCATATTCCACCTGTGATTTCAAGCGCAGTTGATCATCGGGCTCAATTTTTAAACTGTACCTGGCTTTCAATTGTTTCTGAGGCAGCATCAGCGACAGATCTGTATCATCAATGCTTAGGTTTTCTTCTTTTTCCTGGCCTTTCATGCGCACATACATGCTCACAGCACGGCTCATTTCATAGTCAAGTTGTACAAGCCAGTCGTAACCATTGGATGGGCTGCCGGTGTTGTATCTCATCCATGGAAATTTGAACATATCCATATAACAGTGAAGTGTCCAGTCAGCAACCGGGGTTATTTCTGCACCAAGATAAAACCCTTTTTCATTTCCAATGGTGGATTGTTCACCAAAAGCGCTGGCGTACCCGGCATAATAACCAGGGGAAATGTTGTGGTACACACCGGAAAAAGCCCCTTGTGGAAAAGCATTCACCACAAAGCCTCCCACCACTGCCGGTTCATACACATCGTTGGTGGCCACTTCGCCAAACAAAGCGTATTTACGGTACTGATACCTGAAATCAGCCCCGAGGTTCATAAAACTGTTCCCTGAAAACCGGAACAATTCATACGGCTGGTCACCGGTAAGCAGATCGGCATTGTATTTATAAAATGCATACGTCATCCCCAGCCTGAGGTTTTTATGGCTGTATTTCACATTCCCTCCGGCAATTTGTTCATTGATGGCATTTTTGTCTGCTATTTCATTGGGTGTGCGGTGATATCCGGCATTTTGAAATGATGTCACCGATTCAATGCTGTTGGTGATGGTGTCTTGTAAATCAATGTTGGCATCAATGCGTTTATTTGAATAAAATGCTGATATATCAAATTCACCCAGCCTTATTGTGGTACCACCACCACGCATAAACTGGTTTTCGTTGCTGCTTGTGTAGCGGTAAATTCCCCGTCCTTTTCGTATCACATTCATCACATACGGGGTTTTTCCAAAGCTCATTGATGACCAGGCCACAAGCCCCTGGCCAAACTGAATGGAATAATCTCCCACATTCAATGTTTTAATCACCCCTACATCCTGGATTTGAACATGGCCGGCATAATAATCAAAACCATACGGATTGCTTCCTGTGAAAAATTCTTCTCCGGCATCTTTTTCAGCAGTCAGCCCGATGCTGAGTTTGTTTTTGTAATAATATTTATACCGGAGGTACAATTTATCCGGCGATCCCAGATACCTTGATTTATCGGGGTTTTCTGCCAAAATGCTGTCGGGAATTTCCTGATACCCTTTTTG
>JAQIDD010000076.1 GCA_027858215.1 Candidatus Delongbacteria bacterium
TGAAATCCGCACTCCGCTGAATAGCATCATGGGTTTTTCTGAGCTTATGCTTGATAATACAGATGAAAAAGATCCCAGGAAAGAACAACTGGAAATTATCCGGAAATCATCTGCTCAACTACTCTCCATTGTGGAAGACATGATTAACATGTCAAAAATTGAAGCCGGTCAGATTAAAATTAAAAATAAGAAGGTCAGATTGCATGTACTGCTGAACGATATGAAACAACTGTTTGACACGAAAGCTGAAAACAAAAAACTGGATTTTAACCTTGTGTTACCTGAGCACAATGATTTCTGGATTAAAACGGATGAAGGCAAACTCAAACAAATACTGACCAACCTTCTGGACAATGCATTTAAGAACACAGAACAAGGGAAAATAGAATTCGGGTATAAGCGTAACAATGCATACATTGAATTTTTTGTCAGCGATACGGGCTATGGCATTCCTGAAGATAAACTGAATTTAATATTTGATCGCTTTGTTCAGATCAGCAACAAAGATACCACCTCCAATTTTGGCAGCGGTCTTGGCTTATCCATTGCACGTGCTTATGTAACCATGTTAAAAGGAAACATCCACGTCAGATATGCACCAGGTAAAGGCAGCACCTTTTATTTTACCATACAACCTGCCGAAATTATGAAAATAGAAACCACTGCGGATGTCAAACATATGGACGACTTACAAAAACTGCGGGGAAAACGAATCCTGATCGCCGAAGACATCATAGACAATTATATTTATATCCGTGAATCGCTAAAAAAATACAAAGTTGACTGTGTTCATGCCGGTAACGGGGAAGAAGCCTTTAAATATGTACAGCAGGAAAATTTCGATGCGGTACTCATGGATTTAAAAATGCCTGTACTCAACGGTTACGAATCCATGAATAAAATCAAGGAACTCAAACCCAATCTGCCCATCATTGCCCTCACAGCCTATGCCCAAAACAACAACAAACAACAAATAATACAGGCTGGTTTTGATGATTACCTCGCCAAACCTGTCAGCCGCGAATCCATTGTCAATGTATTGATTGAAAACACAAGCGGAAAAGAATAATATGGTGGGCGCATCCCCGCTATTAACTTATTCGCTAAGCAAATCTAGCGAATAAGAAACAGCGGGGTCGGTGTACGCCTGCAAGCTGCACAGGCTTTCCGGCTCCCCCCATGCGCCGGCCAAACATACTAGGTCGCCCGTAATAAAAAATGATGATTAAAAGACATTGCTTAATCTTTGAGACGGAAAACATAACATGTGTATTACCAATGCAAGAGATGGCTATGATTCCGCTTTTGTCACCATTTTTGGTCAAAAATGCCGCCAAAAGCTATCTGCAGGGATTGGCGGTTCATCCGGTGGTCCCGTTATGTTGTCTGCCTTGTCAGGCTCATTTCGGCCTGGATCAATACATCGCGGCACACCACCTAATGCGACAAATTGGATTCATCGTCAAAGGGAAAAGTTTAGGATATAGTTTCGGGAGCAGAAGGCAATTTACTATGCAAGGGTTCCAAATATAATGTCGTCACTGTTCCGGGAGAGACAGGATGTCAGGAAAACGGTTGTAAACTAACGATGCAATATCCACAGGTCATTGTTGCCGACCTGCTGCCTTAGGTGATCCAGATCCTGATAAGCAGCCTCAACTGTTTCATAAGATTTAATGGCAACCCTGTTCATGCCGTTTCCGGCATTGAAAATCCGGCAGTTATATCCCATGTCTTTATATTGGGATACCGCTTTTTCTGCATTGGCCATAGAACTAAAACTACCGCCAATGATAAAATAATCACCCGGTGTTGATACAGCACTTGCTGAAGGTGTTTCAGAAACAGGTTCTGGGTTCTGTTTTTCCTGCTCAGGTTCAGCCTTTTCTGCTAACACCGGCTCAGTTGTTTGAACAGGTTCGGCTTCCTGTAGGGTTTCAGTTGTTTCTTTCTGGTCAGCTTCTTCCTTGCTTTTTGGTTCGGCAGACAAGGTCTCCCGTTCCAGATCAAAATCGGCAGCATTCAATGCAATGATGCGTTTATTCATGCCCATTGGAATTTCAATGCCTGCTTTGCCAAACACATGTTGATATTCTTTCTCCTGGAAGAAAAAGGGAGCATAGATGAGTGCTGCAATTATGGGAATTCCCACAATCAGCGGCACCAAACTGGGGCGCCGGCGTTTCTTCTTTACCGGGGTTAATGTTTTCTTTGGTTGGGTAATGCGTTTGGAAGCAGTTTCCAGCAATGGAAATTCAAAACTATCCAGTCCGTATGTATCTTTCAGATAGTTTGAAGTATTTTCAGGTTCAAAAACAAGAATGGATTTCTTCTTTGAAAAACTACCTAATGCCTTTAATTTAACAGTTTTGCCTTTATCAAGTGTTTCATTTACCCTTGTTACAAATGCCTTCACTTTTTGGCTTGCAAGCTCATAAGAAATGTTATCACCAGATGCAATCGATTTTATCAGCAAACCATCGTCTTTTTGCAGTTTCTGATTAAATGCAATGGTTTTTGAAGGCGGAAAAATTTCTGTGGTCCTGAAATTGAGTTTTGCTTCCTGATAATTTCCGACAAAACCGCCAAATCCCGGAACAATCACACAATTCTCAGTATATAATAAATTCCTTATGTAATCAGATACTGTCATATAGGTTTGTTTTACCATGTAAAAATACAATAAATATTTAAGGGGCCTTCTAATAATTCTTTTCTTTCAAGAAACAAATTTAATGAATAAGATGCAAGGCACAAATTTTGTGCAAATGAGGGCAGAGCCAAGCTTGCTTGAGCTATGCCGAGTGCAGCCAAAATTATTATAATTTTATTGCATTATCCCGATAGTGCTTCAAAAATTTTCATTGTCTATGAAAAACGCTGAAAATCTTGATGCGAAAGAATTAATAGAAGTCCCCTTAAGTTCACCAAAGAATCATAAAGTGCAAAAAATAATTCAAACGATACGAAATGCTGTTATATGATGTTTTAATAGAATTTATGTTTGCTTGCAGCCAGCGTATTATGCAGTAGCGCCACAATCGTCATTGGACCAACACCACCAGGAACAGGGGTAATATAAGAACATTGCGGTGCCACATCATTAAAATCCACATCCCCGAGCAATTTCCATCCGCTTTTTGTTATGTAAGATTTAACACTTTTAATGCCTACAACAATTACAACAGCTACTTTTTTAACCATCTCTCATTATACGTATTCAGG
>JAQIDD010000097.1 GCA_027858215.1 Candidatus Delongbacteria bacterium
GCTGAATAATAAAATTCATGGTAATGGTTATAAAAAACTCCATCCGCCGGCCGGCGGATGGAGTTTTTTATAACCATTACCATGAATTTTATTATTCAGCAACTAAAGCTTTATTTCAAAACAACTTTGACTTTTTCACTTAGTTCAGCATCCACGTAAAGACAAAAAACATAAAGACCTGCGGGTAAGTTTCCTTTGTCTATGCTTACTTTCTTCCTGTCAATATTGGAAAAAGACCTTACTATTTTCCCCTGCGCATCAGATATTTTCAGATCTATAGTGCCATTTTGATTTTCGGGAATGAACACGGTGGTTTTATCATAAAAAGTGTTTGGAGAAACTGTCATGTTTTTGGAAACATTTTGTTCGAAAAACACAGGATCTTCAACAGTAACAACCACCTCAGCAGTGTTGATACATGAATCACTGACAACAATTACTTTGTATGTAGTTGTTGTATCCGGAGTAGCGATGGGATCAGCAATATATGGGTTGTTAAGATCAGCTTCCGGTATCCAGTGATAATAATCTCCTCCACTTGCAAAAATCTGAGTGCTTTCGCCCTGGTTGATGGTAACATCATCACTGACCGAAACATTGCAATCCGGAGAAAACAGAACATCACGCGGTGCAGTAGCGTAAAAAATGGCATTGATAGCATACGTGGTATCAGGATTAAAAGGATCCTGATAATGCCAGTGCTCACTTTCAAAATACAATTTATAATGATTTTCAGCCTCATCCCGAATAACATCAATGGCCCAAAAGGCTGTGCTGTCACCTGCATTTGCAGTAAGCACAGGATTTGACGGATATTGTATCCAATGTTTCCCATCAAGGGATACCGCATAACCCACTTTCACAGAGTCCCAGGACTCATAAGGCTCTTCAACAGTTTTTACCCCTGAATACCACATTTCATAAATTCCGTCAGAGTAAAGGATAGCTGCTCCACCAGACCCTGTGTCATTCCATGAAGGATTATCGCCGTACTGAATAACGGGATTGTTCTGAAATTTATCCCAATTATAGCCGTCAGGGGAAGTAGCGTAACCAATTTGCATGAATCCGGCATCGGGATAATTTGAATTGTCCATCCCTGTATAATACATGGTGTACAAATTTGAAATACTGTCAAAATCAACAGCGGGCAATTCCACATGATGGCCGTCCCAGTCATCAAACTCTCCTTTTTCAAGCACTTTTCCCTGCTTTGTCCAGTGTATGCCATCATCTGACGTAGCCAGGCCAATGGCAGTGTTTTGTTGCCCTGCCTGGTATGTTGAATCTCCATAATAATACAACTTAAACTCATTGCCATCCCATACTATACCCGGGGTATCCAGCCATGCTTTATCCCATTCACCATCGTTACCAACATCCAAAACAGGGTTGTCAGCATGCTTTGTCCAGTTTATTCCATCCACTGACCATGCATAATGGATTCTGCCCCTGGCAACGGTGTCAGGATCATTAGTTTCAACCACTGCATACCACATTTTTACTGTATCATTGTGTGTGATCACAGAAGGTTGACCATAGGCCCCCCAGATATAAGTTTCCGGCTCCATGGCTAATACAGGGTTTTCGGAATAATAAGTCCAACTTGTCTGGCTAATGGCGTGTACTGCGAACAAACACAGTATGACTGTAAGTGTTTTATGCTTCATATCAAATAGTTAATTATAAAACAATGAATTGACACATCTTGAGGTTGTTGGTATTAATTTACAACGATCTTCCCTGATGCCAACGGATGCTTATTGACCTCCACACTTACCACATAGATGCCTTTTTTCCAGCCACCAGTTTGAATGGGAATTGTATATTCATCAACTTGCTTACGTACGATTTCTTTGCCCGTAACATCGTAAATCACAACAAACATGTCTTTATTCTTTTGCTTCCCTGCTATTTCAATGACGAAAACATCTTTTGCAGGATTTGGATATATACCAATCTGAGAACCTGTTACATTGCCATCATCAATAGCAGTTAGTGTATCATCAAAAGCTTCAATTATAATCACGCCGGCATTGAAATCAGACAGGTAAATCAAACCATTATCGCCCACATTGATTGACTCACTGCCAAACATGTTGTTCCAGGCGCCCCTGCCCTCAAATTCAGCTACTATCTCAGGTGCTTCCGGATCGTTCACATCAAAAACAAAAACGCCTTTTCTTTTTTCAGCTACATACAAATAATTGTTTTTCAGTTTCAGGTCAACAGCATTAAGAGTCATCTGATTGTACACGGTTAATTCAGTAAACATTTCATCTGACCATTGAAATAAAAGTATTTGCCCATTTCTTGCCACAGCAACCAGGTCTCCATCAACATCAATACTGTTAATAGCAGAAATGCTGTCATGAATGAGCACAGAGTCCAGGCTTAATAAGGAGTCATTATAGACTCTTGAAGCTTTCAGGAACAACTGCCCTGATGTAGAATCCTGCTGTTCACCGTAAAAAACAACATCGTCAACCACACAAAAACCTTTTGGGGTATTAAACACAGGTTTCACATAACAAATTGAATCAGATGAATCAAAAGGATCAACAATGGAAATGGTAGCATGCCCTGTAAAGGGGTCTTCTTTGCCTACAATCACCCTCAATCCTGAATCTGTTTGCATGGATTTCAGTGCTACTGTCCAGCTCATACTTTTTTTATCGACTGAATCAGGAGAAGCACCCTGCATCCATGGTTTTAAATTATAGATATGCCCGCTGCCAAGCAGAATAAGTGTATCATTGAGAAAATCAAAATCACTGACAAAAAAATGATTTTCCTGACTGTATAAGTGCAGCAGCATGGATTCTGTATTTTGACCGTTGCCGAACATTAAACTGTCAAGATCATAAGCAGCAAGCCCCCATCCTTCATGAGCCACCCACAAAGTATCGTTTCTCACAAGACTGTTATGGGTCCAACCACCCGTTTCCAGCATCATCAAGGTATCCAGTGGTTCAGCATCAGAAATGTCATTGATTGCTACACCCAGCCATTCTGAGGATGTTGCCATATAGGGTGTGCCAGTCATGAGAGCCACATCAAAATGCCATAAACCCGGATTGTAATATTCAATCATGCTCATGGTATCAGCAGGTAAGCCACTGGCATCAAGTACCGGAACATAGGTTAACGGGGCACCCATGTTGGTATCAACACCACATCCTGTAGCAATATAAAGCTTATCATTTCTGCTGTCCATGTTTTGAATGTTTGCTGCCGCCACAATCGGAATGCCTGAAATATGATACGTATCAAGTAATTCGATGCTCCCCCCAGACAATTCAAGCGCATGAAAATAAGAATCAAAACCGGCGTTGGGTGATCCACCACAAACATAAATCACACTGTCATTACCGTCAGCAAATTGCACTTTGTTAATGCCTCTTATGGTACTATCCTGCCATGTAGCAAGTGGAGCATCATAATTTCCCTTTTCATAAACCAATACCTTCCCGTTAAAAAACCCACGTTGTCCAACTGCAACCAAATCATTCCTTATATCAATGCAATATAAACCTGTCAACGGTCCTATCTCATCAAGATAATCAAACCCATCCTGGTGGGAATATGTCAATCTGGAAATCCTGCCATTAAAAGGAACCAATAAAGTGTCATCAACAATAGACAGATCATAAGCTGCTCTTTTCACAAAAGGGCCGTCAATGTATAGATGATCCAGGATTTCCAGCGTATCGGATGCAAGGTTTACAGCATATAAACCATCAAATGTAGCAGCAACCAACAACGTGCTGTCATCATACAATTCCGTTTTGTTGATTAGACCAAGAAACGATCTTTTTCCTGTTATCTGCGGGGATACAGGATTACTCATATCATATACCCATAAACTTGTACCACATCCAACAAGCAGGCTGTTGGAAGCCTCATACCAATCAACATAAAAACCGGCACCTCCCGGAGTTTGCCCAACACGGTTGAGTGGGGTAACCGTCTGAGCATTCAGAGTAGCCATAAAAATCACTGTAAAAAACAAACACGATGCAAGAAATTTCATGCCATTTAGTTTTTAAATTCCTAAAATGTTAAAATTATGTAAATGTAAAAGAAAAAATGTACCTGATTTTCCTGGTTATTAAGTTTTTATACCAACCACATATTCAATCATCTAAAAAACATATTGTAAGCCATATTATACTTAAACACGTGAGGATGTAAAGTAAAATTTGAGGATCTCACTACAATACCGTGAGCAAAATTTACTTTTCATATTCCACAGCAAACCTGTAATCTTCCTGAAGTCTGATTAGTTTTAATGCGGTATTTACCAGTGGCATGCTTTCACCTTTATAAGGAAATTTCAATGTCATGGAATGTCCTTCGATTTTACCTGAAGACTCAAGTGCAGGTTTAAGATTGTGCCCGTATTTCAATATCAGTGGAAAAATCAGAGTTGCATCGTAACCCATGAAAGCATATTTACCCGGTTCATCCAGAAAATACTCCCTGAACTGTTGTATCATACTGTGATTTGATGAGTCAGCATAATTTATATACACAGGAGATACGTAGGAGAATCTCAGTTTTTTGTACTCTTCCATTTCTACATAATTTTGATCCAGCCATTGTTCATTGCCCAGCAGGATAACTTCCTTTTCTTCACATTGATACAGGGTATTCATCAATCCCGTAACAAATATTTTCTCAGAAGAAGCAGATATCACAAAGGTTGTATCCTTAGCCCTCAGTGAATTTTTAACAGCATCTTTTTGTTCCCTGCTGTATGCAATGGTGGCAATGTTATCGTATCCCGGTTGTCCGTGAGCTGAAAAATAATCAATGATGGAAAATTTTATTTCATCGGCGTATGCTACCGTTGACTGTGTTCCATCATGAACAATCACCACGGGATAATTATGTTCAATGAGATATTCTGCAATGAAAAACCACTGAATTTGCAAATTGGGCTGTACGCTTATCAGGCTCTTATGCATAAACATAGCATGGGCTTCAGGATCAACAAACGTAAAAACATTAACATCATTAGTATCAGCGTAATTCAATGCAGTTTCAATGTTACTTTTACCAATGGGGCCGATGATTAAATCCGGTGGTTCATCCAAATCATTTAAAATGGTTTTAGTTTCTTCAATGCTCCCCCGGGTATCACGTACAGTGAGGTTGATCTTACCTTCGAGGCTGTCAAGATGTTCCAATCCCAGAAGCACGCCCTCATACATCCTGACCATAGATTCAGTATAAGGGTATAGCCCCGGTTGCTTGTCATCTTTTTCTTTTTCCTTGATGCGTTCAATGTTTGCTTCTACATTAAAGGGCAGCATAAGCAGCACATTCATTTCTTCAATCCAGGATGGTTCCAGTGTATCGATGACTTGCAGCAAGCTATCGTCCAGCACGAATGAATCCGGCCTTGTATCATACACTGAGCTGGTATCAAGCCTCACAAGTGCCTGTACGCTGTCATTGAGTTTGGGAAAGGTAACCACATAACGTATCTTTTCACGGGGAATTCTGATCACCTCTCCCACCCAGATGTCCCTGTTTTTCAAATCGGGGTTTGCGCTGGTAATGTGTTTTAGCTTTACATTGTATTTTTCGCCAATGCGGTATAAAGTCTCTCCTTTTTTAATCGTATGATACACATACTCAGACGTATCCCTGGAAAATTCAGGATCGGTAAAGTCAACTTTTTCTTGTTGCAGGGCATGCTTGGGAATAATAACTGTATCGTTTCTTTTCAGGTCATTGGTTTCCAATCCCGGGTTAGCATCATAAATTTCCTGTATGGTCACATCATAACGCTTTGATAATGAATACAGGGTATGTTTTCGCCTGATTTTAATCACGTGATAGTCAGATGTATCTATTTCGGGTTGCATTTCTTCTGCACTTTTCAGTGGCCGGACAGGAATTTTTATGGTTGAACCGGTTTTCAATCCACGTGACAAATCCGGATTATGCACCAGCAGTTCTTTTTCTTTAACGTTGTAGGCTTTGCATATCGAATACATTGTCTGCCCCTGCTTTACTTTGTGCAGATAAAACTTTTGTCCGTTCAGTACGATTTTTTCATCTGAAATGGGAATATCGGGAGATTCCTGCTGTGCCAGGGAATATCCGGCCAGAAGCATCATTACAATTGTCAAACAGAAGAATCTATTCATATTTTATATCAATAAATAGCATACAAATGTACTATTAAAATAGTAATTTCAAAAGTCGTACCGTAGTTATAACAACTTTTCTAAAGTTCTAACTAACCAACAACTTTTCTAAAGTTTGGAACTTTAAAAATTGTTATTTCAAAAGCTATTATTTCCCGGACAATTTCTTAATATCATTGAGCTTATTCAGGGCTTCGACCGGGGTTAGATTATTGACGTCAATGTCTTTTATCTTGTCGCGGATGTCTTTTAAGACCGGATCATCCAACTGAAAAATACTCATTTGCATGCCTTCACGCTGGGTTCTGTTGGTACTGGTGGGGCGTTTCATGCCTTTTTCGGTTGAGCCCGCTTCAAGCTGTTCAAGGATTTGATTGGCGCGCTTTACCACTGAAGGCGGCATACCTGCCATTTTAGCCACATGAATGCCAAAACTATGTTCACTGCCACCACGTTCCAGTTTGCGGAGAAATAATATTTTATTGTCCACTTCTTTTACAGACACATTAAAATTTCTAATGCGTGAGAAGGATTTTTCCATTTCGTTCAACTCATGATAGTGAGTAGCAAACAATGTCTTGGCATGTGATTTCGGATGTTCGTGGATGTATTCAGCAATGGCCCAGGCAATGCTTATGCCATCATAAGTACTGGTTCCCCTGCCCAACTCATCCAACAATATCAGGCTGCGTTCGCTGATGTTATTCAGGATATTGGCAGCCTCATTCATTTCCACCATAAACGTGGATTCTCCAAGGGAGATGTTATCGGAAGCCCCTACCCTGGTGAAAATTTTATCCACCATGCCAATGTTGGCAGTGTGTGCCGGAACGTAACTGCCGGCCTGCGCCATCAGGCAAATCAGTGCAGTTTGACGCAACAATGCTGATTTGCCGGACATGTTTGGCCCAGTGATCATCATGATTTGCTGATTTTCCGTATCAAGTAACACATCGTTAGGCACGTATTTTTCTTCGGCAGAAAGTTGCTTTTCGATTACAGGATGCCTCCCCTTTTGGATATCAATCACCAAAGCATCATCCACGGATGGTTTGTTGTATTCATTTTCTATGGCGGATATTGCAAATGAACAAAGGCAATCAAGATGCGCTACCATGGAGGCGTTCAATTGTACCACTTCGGTATATTCCGATAAGGATGTGACGAGTTTGTTGAAAAGCTGTTGTTCGAGTTCGAGTATTTTTTCTTCGGCCCCCAGTATCCTGGATTCATATTCTTTCAGCTCATCGTTGATATAGCGCTCAGCACTAACCAGTGTCTGACGGCGCACCCAATCTTCAGGCACTTTGTGTTTGTGGGTATTTCTGACTTCAAAATAATAACCAAACACATTGTTATATCCTACTTTGAGGCTGCTGATACCGGTTATTTCGGCCTGTTCATGCTGCATTTTCAGGAGGTAATCTTTTCCTGAATGGGCTATTTTCCTGAGTTCATCCAGTTCGGACGAAACACCATCAGCGATGACTCCTCCTTTGTTAACCAGCACGGGCGGATCATCAGTGATTTCCTTTTCTATGCGATCACGGATCTCCTGGCATGGATTGAGTTGATCGGCAATCTGCCTGAGTCCAGCATCATCAATGTCAGACAATTGCTTTTTTATGGGTTCAATGGCATGAAAAGCAGCTTTGAATTGATTTACTTCCCGTGGATTTACCTTCCCCACAACAACACGAGATATCAGGCGTTCAAGGTCACCGATGTTGCGAAAATGCCCCGATAACTCATCCCGTAATTCATTGTTGTTGATAAGAAATTCAACACTATCCAGGCGCTGATTGATTTTTTGAACATCCAGCAGTGGAAATGCCAGCCAGCGTTTCAACAGCCTGGCTCCCATAGCCGTTTTGGTTTTATCAAGCACATCAATCAGGGATTTTCCTCCCGGATTGAGGGGTTGAAAAATCTCTAGGTTGTCTATGGTAAACTTGTCTAACCACACGTAATTATCTTCAGTGAGCCTGGTAATGCCAGTGATGTGATCAATCTGGCGATGTTCAGTCAACTCAAGGTAATTCATTACGGCTCCTGCGGCTACAATACCGGCTTTAGCGCCTTCCACACCGAAGCCTTTCAGGTTTTTGGTTTGAAAATGGTTCAACAATTTATCATAGGCATTGTCGAGGGTAAACACCCATTCATCAAGGGGGTATGTAATGAATCTATCACCAATAAATTCAGATATTTCATCCTTTTTGGAACGCTGATAAAGCACCTCTTTGGGCTTCATGCTTTGTAAAAGCTTATCAACATATCCCCTGTTTCCTTCTGCAAGCAAAAATTCACCAGTGGAAATATCCAGAAAGGCTAAGCCGGTTTTAGGCTTATCAAAGTAAATACAGGCAAGAAAATTGTTTTCACGGTGTTCCAGTACATTTTCGTGCATGGAAATTCCCGGTGTCACCATCTCGGTAATGCCCCGTTTTACCAGTTTTTTTGCTGCTTTTGGGTCTTCAAGCTGCTCACATATAGCCACGCGTTGTCCGGCTCTGACAAGCCGTGGCAAATATGTATCCAGGGCATGGTAAGGAAATCCGGCAAGATCAACATAAGAAGCAGCTCCGTTGGCACGTTTTGTCAGCGTAATACCCAAAATTCGTGAAATTTCAACGGCATCGGTTTCAAATGTCTCGTAAAAATCCCCGACACGAAACAACAGGATAGCATCAGCATGTTTTGCTTTGATCCTGTAATACTGATCCATCAACGGGGTTTTACTTATTTTTTTTGCCATGTAAATGCGTATTTAAGGCAAAAATACGATGATTTTTCCCTGTAAAAAAATATAGTCACTATGATTTACCAACACAAAGGATTACTGGTAACGTATCCAGTTTTGCGTCCTGTATAGCGGGCCAATGTACCCTCTAACGTTCAGTTTTGTATCACTTTCCGCCCAAATTTTGCAGTTGTAATATTTGCCTTTTTCGGGATCAAGTATGCCATCATCGCCTGTCCATTTTCCCCTTTTCTTTTCCAGGCCGTAAATGATACGCATCTCCTTCAATGGTTTGTTTTTCAATTTCCCCGGGCATTCGGTACATTTGGCATTCGGGTCTTTATTTTCAATCAATTTCACAATTTTACCATACAGTTTTCCATCTGCTTTATACACTTTTACAATGGATTTGGGATTCCCGGTTTCATCATCAATGGTTTTCCACAATCCTTCCACTGATTGCGCATTCAACATCAGCGGCACGATGAACAAACTTAAAATCAGACTGCATTTTTTCATAAGATTACATTTTGTTATTTTCTGTTGTGCAAAATACAAGATTATTTGTAACTAATGATGCATAAATTGATGGGTTTTGTCCACATAAATTTATTATGTTGTATGTTTACAGGCCGATATCTACTTATACGAAAACTTTCAACAGGTTATTAATCTACCTTCCAGGTTTTACTTATTATTGGGCTGATATACAATATGCTCTACGCCAACATTATTACAAAAACCTCAAAAAAAAATTCCTTTTGTAACATTTGTTACATTTCATTAATAATGTGTTCTGTAAATTAGCATCAGAAATTTAAACATAATAATTATGAAACGAGATATTGTAACCATTAATGAAGATCTATGCGACGGCTGCGGTTTGTGTATTCCCAATTGTCATGAGGGTGCTTTGCAGATTATTGATAATAAAGCACGCCTTGTAAGTGATTTAATGTGTGATGGATTAGGTGCATGTATAGGGCATTGTCCTCAAGAAGCTATAAGCATAGAGAAAAGAGAAGCAAAACCATACGATGAGATAAAAGTAATGTCCGATATGGTAAAAAAAGGAAAGAGCACAGTTGTTGCTCACCTGAAGCATTTAAAAGATCATGATGAATCTAAATTAGTAAAACAGGGAATTAAGTATTTAATTGACAATGAAAAATCAATCGACTTTTCCGTCAATGATGTTATAAAAAAAGTACATAAAAGTAAACCAGATGGCGATTGTCATTCCGGTGGTTGTCCCGGTTCTGCAGAGAAAGAATTTGTCGTTCCTGAAACAAAGGGAAATGAAACACCATTAGCAGTTCCTTCTCAACTCAAACACTGGCCTGTACAGTTACACCTGGCCAACCCTGCAGCAGGATTTTTTCATGGGGCTGATGTAGTTATAGCTGCAGATTGCACAGCTTTTACATATGGTAATTTTCACGCTGAATTTATCAAGGATAAATCATTGGTCATTGCATGTCCAAAACTAGATTCAGGATTAGGAACATATGTGGAAAAGATCAGAAAAATGATTGACGAAGCAAAAGTAAATACCTTAACTGTAGTTATTATGGAAGTTCCCTGTTGCGGTGGATTAATTCAAATCGTAAAAAAAGCAGTGGATGAAGCACAAAGAAAAGTACCTGTAAAACAAGTTATTATTGGTATTCAGGGAAAAATACAGGATGTGAAATGGATTTAAAACACTACTAAAGTGTAGTTTATAAATAACTTGTTTCTTTTAATTCGTAGCGGAAAATCTGCTATAAACAGACCTTTAATATTAAAATCAAGGTTCTAAAAAACTTATCTTGTAAAACATAATAAGATTGATAAAAATCTTTGTTTTTATGTAAAATCTTGATTTTCTTTCGCTACGAAAAAATAAACATAAAAACGCAAATACAATGAAACGCATTTTAGTATTAGGAGCCGGGCTTTCAGCCACCAGTCTGATTGACTACCTGCTCAAACATTCAGAGATAGAAGACTGGCAATTGCGCATCGGGAACAGGCATACCGAAAAGACCAGAGAAAAAATTGCCGGACATCCCCGCGGTGAAGCCATCAAATTTGACGTTCAAAACCAGGCGCAAATTGATGAAGAAGTAAAAGGGTGTGATATTGCCGTATCATTCCTTCCGGCACGCTTTCATGCACTGATAGCTGAAGCCTGTGTAAAACACGGAAAACACATGGTAACAGCGTCTTATGTCTCAAAAGAGATGCAGGCACTTGATAAATCTGCAAAGGACAAAGGCATAGTAATGTTAAACGAGCTGGGTGTTGACCCGGGCATTGACCATATGTCAGCCATGCGTGTAATTGATGACATCCGCGACCAGGGTGGAAAAATGCTTGCATTTTCTTCGAGCACAGGCGGTTTGATAGCTCCGGAATATGACAACAATCCATGGCATTACAAATTCACATGGAACCCCCGCAACGTTGTACTGGCAGGTCAGGCAACATCCTGTTATCTGGAAAACAACAAATACAAATACATTCCGTACCATCAATTGTTTACCAGAACAGCAAAAACTGAAGTACTGGATTTTGGTAAATTTGAAATTTACCCCAACAGGGATTCCTTGTCATATCGTAAAACCTACGGCCTGGAAGACATTCCCAGCATTTTCAGGGGAACATTCCGCCGTCCGGGGTATTGCAAAGCATGGAACGTCTTTGTACAACTAGGCCTTACAGATGACACTGTTATTTATGAAGGCGATGAAAATACCTCTTACAGAGAATTCATCAATTCATTCCTGCCCTATGATCCGGAAAGGTCTGTTGAAGATAAAATTTGTTCCATGTTACATTTGGATCCTGATGGTGAAATTATGGAAAAATTCGAATGGCTTGGTATCTTTGAGGACACGCCGATAAACATGAAAAACGCTTCGCCTGCAGAGATTCTACAAAGCATACTCGAAGAAAAACTTGCACTCGGAGAAAATGACAAAGACATGATTGTCATGCAGCATAAATTTGTGTATGAACAGGATGGAGTGAAAAAAGGCAGGAAATCAAGTTTTGCCTACATTGGCAAAGACCAGACTCAAACAGCTATGGCCATCACGGTAGGTATCCCGGCTGCCATTGCCGTTCGCCTGCTTGCCATTGGAGAGATCAAACTTACGGGCGTACATACACCTGTTATTCCCGAGTTGTATAATCCCATTCTTGACGAACTGGAAAAAT
The DNA here is from genome assembly GCA_027858215.1 of Candidatus Delongbacteria bacterium. Lineage (GTDB taxonomy): Bacteria > Bacteroidota > Bacteroidia > Bacteroidales > ML635J-15 > JAQIBY01. The sequence continues at coordinate 12,109 of JAQIDD010000097.1, forward strand.
ATGACATTCAGTTTATTGAAGAAGACATGGAAGTGTAAGTTTGTAAACTAATCAATTAAGGGGACTTCTATTAATTCTTTTGCATCAAGATTTTCAGCGTTTTTCATAGACAATGAAAATTTTTGAAGCACTATCGGGATAATGCAATAAAATTTGAAGCAGTATATGAGAAACGCTGAAAACCCCACGGGAACAAATA
>JAQIDD010000106.1 GCA_027858215.1 Candidatus Delongbacteria bacterium
ATACAGCCTTGATGCCGGCGAGCACAACCTGAAATGGAATTATGAAAAAGATGATTATTTTGGCGGATTAGGAGGCAGTGATGCAGCATGGCTGGATGACATCGTATTCCCCCCACATGATCAGGTAACCATCATCCAGCAGCAACACATGGATGTTAAAGATTTCAGTTTTAGCATTATGCCCAACCCTGCCGCTGACAAAGCCCATGTGCTTTTTAACCTCACTGAGCAATCAGATGTAACCATAAAACTCATTGATATGCACGGGCGGGTTATTAGCAATATTTACGATCAGGAAAGCCCGCAGGGAAAATACAATGTTACTTTTGATGTAAATTCACTGTCCGAAGGCATGTACATGATATTTTTCAACACCGGAAACGAACAGAAAACCGGAAAGCTGATGATTTCAAAATAAATATTTTAAAAATGCTGCTGTAACAGCAGCATTTTTTTTTAATACTTCCGGCATTATGAAAAAAGGTTTATTAACCACTGTTTTGTGCTCTCTGGCTTTATTATTGTCAGCACAGAATTATCTTCCCGATTCCCTGAAAAGCAAGTACCACATGCTCACATGGGAAGAACTTAACAATCACCGCCAGGGAATACGAAACTCAAAAGACATCACTCCCACAGAGCCCCCTACGGGTTTTGTACGCAACATTGCCGAATGGGAACGCAACCAGGGGGTCATTGTAGCATATCCAGGTGGTTACTTTTCCGGTGGGTTTGGTATTCCTATTGATCTGATTGAGCAGCTGGCAGATATTACGCATGTTTATATAATTTATGCAGATTCAGATGACCTCTCCACCATTCAGGATGAATTAACCAACGGCAGCGTAAATACTGACAATGTAAGTTATCATAATGTACCTGCCGACACCTATTGGACAAGGGATTATTCCCCGTGGTTTATACAACACGGTAATCCCCCGGAAGCAGGCATTGTAAATTTTGATTACAACCGTAATCGCCCCGACGACAACAATGTTCCTGTAGCATTTGGGAGCTTACTCGGCGTTGATGTTTTTGGAATGGACTTATTCCATGCCGGAGGAAATTACATGTGTGATGGTATGGGAAAAGCGGCATCATCTCAACTGGTATTCATGGAAATGGACTCTGCCTATTATTCATACTCAGAACAAGATGTTTATGATAAAATGGAGGCATATTTGGGAATTGAGGATTACATGGTTATTGATGACCCAATGCATGATTACATTTATCACATTGATTGCTGGAGTAAATTTCTGGATGTGGATAAAGTGCTTGTTGGTGAAGTACCTGAATCGGATTCCCGTTATGAAGATTATGAAGCTGCCGCCGATTATTATGAAAATCACCAAAGCTCATACGGTACCAATTACGAAGTATATCGCGCATACAGCCCCGATGGTCAGCCATACACCAATTCCCTGATCATGAACGGGCATGTTTTTGTGCCGGTTCCAACCGGATCGGGCAGCGAATGGAACGATGAAGCCATAACCGTATATGAAGAAGCCATGCCGGGGTATCAGATCCATGCCGTGGAAAACACCTCAGCACAGGCCTGGCAACCAACCGATGCCTTGCATTGCCGCACACACGAAGTGGCTGACGTTGAAATGCTGCACATTTTTCATTATCCCCTGACCGGCTTGCAAAGTCCCGACGTAGATTATGAAATATCGGCAGACATTATCAGTTACGGCGGCCATAACCTTATCAGCGATTCGCTGAAAGTATATTATTCAGTCAACGGGGAAAACTGGCAGGAGGTATTGATGAATCATGATGCCGGAAACACATACAAAGCCAGCATCCCTCCACGGAATCCTGATGACACTGTTGAATACATCATTCATGCAGCCGATGCAAGCGGACGCAGCGAAAATCATCCCTTTATCGGGTTTTCCGATCCACATTTCTTTGTGATTAAAGAAGATTCAAACATTGAAACAAGAAAAACCACTGTGATTTCCTGCTTCCCTAATCCTGCCAAAGACAATATAAACATTGCATTACATCATTTTGATAATGAAAAAGCAAGATTGATAATAAGCAATGTCAATGGCAAAACCTGCAGAGAAGTTCAAATGGAAAACGCAGATGACTGGACATTATTAAAAATTGATGTTTCTGATCTGAGTTCAGGAACATACATAATCCGTGTGATGGGAGAAGAAAGCACGGAAACCGGGAAATTTATTAAATTCTAAACCAGGCAGGGTGTTTTGATTTTTACAGAAACAAATTACCAAAGACCATTTAAAAACCTCACCTATTATTGCTACCTTTGTGCTAAAATGTCAGCACTATGAATCTAAGCATAACATACCTTGCCGAGCCCACTCCCGATAAGTCAGTTGTATATATC
>JAQIDD010000148.1 GCA_027858215.1 Candidatus Delongbacteria bacterium
AGCGTTACGAATTTGTTTTCCACAGCCTTCCTGGCTTTTTCCACTGAATAATCCGTTAAGAATGCATCAAAATATTCATAAAACCGCTTGTTTCCTGTATGCCCTATGTTGATGATTTGTTGTGTGAAAAGCAGGAAAAACCGGGGGTATTTTTCTTCAAGAAATGCAGTGTGTTCTTCTATATCAGTATAATCCGCAAATAAATCTTTATCAAAACGCCGGATGTCAATTTCAACATCTATGTCAGATACATTTACCCTGAGCCCGTCTTTTGTTTTAAAAAAGAGCAGGTGTGATATTAACCCCAAGGCAATGAAGGTCAGAATTATTATAATTAGATTTTGACGCTTAATTTTCATTTGTACTTAATTTTTTATATATATTTGCACTGAACAAAAATAATGTATCAAACATTAAAAACTAAACGATATGAAAAAGATTATCATTGCATTGTTGTTTACAATATTTAGTTTTTCCGGATTTGCGCAGGTCTCAGGAGGCTTGTTTGCCGGGCCTAATTTGTCATGGTTTGGTGTGGATAGTAAATTTCACAGCAACGATGGTGTCAGATTGGGTTATACTTTTGGAGCCATGGCTGACTTTCCTGTTTTTGACAACTTTTTGTTTACAGCCGCTGTAAAATACAATGACCTTGGTGGTTCTATAAAATATGAATACGGAGCTGCTGCAAACTTGTATGATTTGGATTCGATTGCACTGATTGGAGCAGGGGAAAAAATTTCATACAACCTGAATTACCTTGAGATTCCAATCGGTTTTAAAGGAAAAACCAATGAAATCGGATTTATGTCTTATTACATGAAAGCCGGCATAACACCTATGATACGGCTGAAAAGCATAGCGGACATTACTGCGAATTCCCAAGACCTTTTTACCGATAACATAAGTCTGTTTAATTTCAACTGGTTTATGGGTGCTGGTTTTGAATGGGCTCTTTCCGGAAACACTCGCTTTATAACAGAATTAGTGTATAACGGGGGCATACTTGACTTTGTAAAAAAATCGGATGAGGATGATTTAACGGTTCAGGTTTATGAAACAACCAATGGGAATGTTAAAAGAGATCACCGTGGCAAAGTGAATGCTGTTGCACTGAAATTTGGTATCCTTTTTTAAAACACTGATATTATTGCAATAATCCCGATTCCATGGAATTGGGATTTTTTATATGATGATAGTGTTGCACAGTTTTCGATGATGAACCATTCAAACAAAGAACACATGAAAATTGCCCTTGCACAGTTAAATTATACCATTGGAGATTTTGAACTGAACACCTCCAAAATTATCACTGCCATAGAAAAGGCAAAAACACAAGCTTGTGACCTTATTGTTTTTTCAGAACTTGCGGTTTGCGCATACATACCCCATGACCTTCTTGAGCAGAAAGATTTCATTGACAAGGTATATGACAACCTCGAAAAAATCAAAGATCACAGTTATGATATAGGGGTTCTGGTTGGTACCCCATTGCTAAATCAACAAGCATCCGGCAAAAAACTTTACAACGCTGCGGTTTTTATGGAAAAAGGTGAAATCAAACAAGCCTTTTACAAAACCCTGCTCCCCACCTATGATATTTTTGATGATTACCGGTATTTTGAGCCCAATAACAAATTTGAATTGTTGGAATTTAAAGGCAAAAAAATTGCCGTTACTATTTGTGAGGACTTATGGGATAAACAAGAGGCACCATACCGGTTTGCCAAAGAAAAGCAATATAAAATTTCTCCCCTTGAAAAACTCAGCAAATTATCACCTGATTTTGTCATTAACATTGCAGGCTCTCCCTTTTCATACAATCAGGAAAAATTGCGCCATGATATCCTGGCAAACAACGCAAAAAAGTATGGATTACCGGTAGTTTACGTTAATCAAACGGGAGCCAATACTGAATTGATTTATGATGGGGGTTCCCGTGTATTAAATGCGCAGGGACAGGTCATAAAACAATTAAAACATTTTGAAGAAGATATTGATGTCTTTGACACTGTGCATTTTAAATCCTCCCCAAAGCCTACCCTATCACATTCATCAAAAATTGAAAACATCCACAAAGCCCTTGTTTTGGGCGTGCGGGATTATGTTGAGAAAATGGGTTTTACCTCCGCTGTAATTGGATTGTCGGGGGGGGTAGATTCGGCAGTTACTGCAGCCCTGGTGACAGATGCTTTAGGGCCTGATAATGTACACGGTGTACTTATGCCATCGCAATATTCCAGCGAGCATAGCATCACGGATGCTGAAGCACTGGCTGAAAACCTAAACATACCCTATCACATTGTTCCCATAAAACCAGGATTTGAAAGCGTCAAATCATCCCTGTCCGGTATGTTTGAAGGTCTGCCTGATGATGTCACGGAAGAAAACATGCAGGCCAGGATTCGCGGCCTGTTGCTTATGGCGATATCCAATAAATTTGGCCACATGGTAATCAATACATCCAACAAAAGTGAAGCCGCTGTTGGATACACTACCTTGTATGGCGACATGAACGGTGGCTTGTCCGTATTGGGGGATGTGTATAAAACGGATGTTTTTGCCCTGTCAGAATACATAAACCGTGAAAAAGTCATCATTCCCCGCCACTGTATTACTAAACCGCCATCAGCAGAATTACGCCCTGACCAAAAAGATGAAGACAGCTTACCCCCGTATGAGGTGCTGGATGGTATTTTGTTTGAATACATTGAACAAAAATTATCCGAATCGGAAATTATTAGAGCCGGTTTTGACAAAGACACTGTGAAATATGTTATCGCTTTGGTGAATAATAATGAATATAAACGTTTTCAGGCACCCCCTGTACTGCCTCTTTCGTAAAAAGCATTTGGTTTTGGACGGAAATTGCCAATAGTTGCAAAATATTTATAAAAAAAACAGTATTTTTATTGGGATGATTCAAAATGATATTATATTTGCCTTTTGTAATGTATAATTAATAATAAACTAAAATTTATATCATGAAAAAATTTGCTGTATTACTAAGCCTCGTTGCTTTCGTTTTTACTTTTACATCATGTAACAGTGGACCAGAAGGTGATGCCAAAAAATTAATGGACAATCAAGAAACATTGATCCAAATGCAACAGAAAGCTGCTAAAGATGGGGAGCTCTCTGACAAAGAAATTGACAACATTGTCAATGAATTTAAAACGTTCATGGATTTTTCTGCTGAATTGGAAAAATAGTATAAAGATGATTCCGCAGGAAATGCTGAACTCAATGAAGAACTGGAAACCCTTCAGAAAGAAATGCAGGATAAATACGAAGACATTGATATGTCTGATGTAGAGGGTTATGACAAACTGAATGAAAAAATGTTTGAAGTGATGTTCTCTGAGTCAGAAGATTCAGAAGAATAATTTGCTTGTCCAACACATTAAAAAAGCCAGTCACAATTTGTGTTTGGCTTTTTTTAATGTTAAAGACGGAAGAAAAATATTTTCTCTATTTTTGACCCCTTATGCTATTCCTTAGATTACTGAAAGAAAGTGTAAATTTTGCTTTACAATCCCTTAGGGTTAATAAACTAAGGACATTGTTGTCCCTGTCAGGGATAACCATCGGTATATTTGCCATGATTTCTGTTTTTACGGTGGTGGATTCCCTTGAACGACAAATCAGGGAGTCCGTTTCAGAACTCGGCGAAAACGTGATCTATATCCAGAAATGGCCATGGGAATTTTCTCAGGATTATGCCTGGTGGAAATACCTTAAAAGACCGGTACCGAATATGGATGAATACAAAGCCATCAAAGAGCGTACAAGATATATCAAATCATGTACATTTATGGCAAGCACCAGCCAGACCATCAGCAGGAAAAACATTTCTATGAGTAACACCGGTGTCTTGGTAGCTACGTATGATTATAAGGATAACCGTGCTTTTGATATCAAAAAAGGCCGTTATTTTACGGCTTCCGAAGCTCAACAAGGCAGAAACCTGGCTGTTATTGGATATTCAGTTGCAAAAGACCTGTTCCCGTATTCCAACCCGGTAGGCAGGGAAATCAAAATTGCCGGAAACCGCGTTAATGTCATTGGGGTGTTTGAAAAAGAAGGAGAAAACATGATGGTTTCCACCAGCCATGATAACCTTGTTTTGCTCATGGCCAATTATGGCAAACGCTTGTTCGATATCGACAGTGAAAGCCTGAACCCCATGATTTTGGTTACCGCATCAGATGACGCTGATATCGAACAGGTCAACGATGAACTTGAAATCATCATGCGTTCCGAACGAAGGCTCAGCCCTATGGAAGAACCTGATTTTGCGCTCAACCGCGCCAGCATGATTTCACAGGGGATTGATAAAATATTTGCAACCCTGGACATTGCTGCCATTATTATAGGGGGTTTTGCCATTTTGGTGGGGGGCTTCGGTATCGCTAACATTATGTTTGTATCAGTAAAAGAACGAACACGTATCATTGGAATCCAAAAAGCCATAGGGGCAAAATCCGGTTTTATCCTTACCCAGTTTTTGTGTGAAGCTGTTGTGCTTTCGCTGATTGGAGGCGTTTTTGGCCTGATTTTAATATGGATTGGACCCATCCTCGGCACCCAGATTATCG
>JAQIDD010000260.1 GCA_027858215.1 Candidatus Delongbacteria bacterium
GAATAACACCAGTCCGAAAATATGCCATTTTACCAGCGTACATCCACGTTTTGATTCCCGGATCTATTATAAACAATTAAAAAGCCTGAAAAAGCTGACAAACGATGTCTGTCTTGTTGTTGCTGATGGAAAAGGCAATGAATTAACTTCCGACGGGATTCAGATCATTGATGCAGGCAAACCCCGGGGAAGAATTAACCGTTTTTTAGCGATCAGGAAAAAAGTGTACAAAAAGTCCAGCGAAATTAATGCCGATATTTACCAGTTTCATGATCCGGAATTGCTTAAATACGGACTTAAGTTAAAACGTAAAGGAAAAAAAGTGATTTATGATTCCCATGAAGATGTTCCAAGGCAAATACTGAATAAACCATATTTGAAATTTTTACCTAAAAAGCTAATTTCGGGCATCGTTGAAAATAATGAAAACAGAATTGTTTCTCAGTTGGATCATGTTTTTTGTGCTACCGATCATATTACCGAACGGTTTTTAAAATACAACCAAAATGCCGCCACGATAAAGAACTACCCTGTAATTGAGGATCTGAAAACAGAAATAAACTGGAATGAAAAAGAGAATAAAGTATGTTATGTTGGAGCCATTGCTTTAACCCGGGGTATTAGGGAAATGTCAGATGCTGTGAAAAAAAGTGTAGCCACGCTGGAGCTGGCAGGTAAATTTAGCAGTGATTCATTGAATCAAGAAATTCTGGATCAGGCTGGTGATAAAATAAAATTTTATGGTTTTGCAGATCGCCCCCTTGTAAGGAAAATTTATCATATATCAAAAGCAGGCTTGGTTACGCTGCATCCAACCATAAGTTATAAGGATGCCTTGCCTGTAAAAATGTTTGAATATATGGAGGCCGGAATACCCGTTATCACAAGCAATATTCCCCTCTGGGAAAAAATCATTACTGATTCGGAATGTGGAATTGCAGTTGACCCGTTTAACTCCGATGAGATTGCGTCTGCCATTGATAAAATTATCTCCGATGATGTGCTTGCAGAAAAAATGGGAAGAAACGGTCAAAAAGCCGTAGTTGAAAAATATAACTGGAAACAGGAGGAGAAAAAATTGCTGGAAATATACGAGAAAATGTAGCTTTGAATTGTTCTTAATGATCATCATCCATTATGGCAGAATACATTAAAAATAAGGGTATATTGTGGAAAAAGTACCAGGGGGCATTGATCCCGGAAAATCCCCCTCATGTGGAAATACATTTGACATCTGAGGAACAAAAGTATTTATTGAAAACCAGCACTGCCCTGTTTTTGAGATGGCCGTCCCAATTTGATATGCCTCATGCATCGGCCTGGTGGTATGTCATCAAAGATAGTTTTGATGGGATGGACGAATTGAGCCGTAAGACGAGATCGAAAGTGAGGCGTGCATTGAAGCGGCAACAAGTGAGAAAAGTGTCACACGAGTTCGTCGCTGAACATGGTTATGAAGTTTACAACAATGCTTTCACCCAATACGATACCTACCTTAAACCACTATCAGAAAAAGAATTTACACAGTATATTCAAAGCCTTGATGAATCACAGTGGGCGTTTTTTGCCGTTTTTGATAATGAAAGTGGTGTAATGACTGCATATTCCCAAAATTTTGTTTGTGATGAGACAGCCGAATATAAAATCATTAAACTGCATCCTGCATACCTGAAAAATTATGCATCTTATGCCTTGATATACACAATGAATGAATATTACCTGACAGAAAAAAAATGTAAATATGTAAACGACGGTTCCCGGGCAATTGCTCACCAAACAAAAGTCCAGGACTTCCTCATTCATAAAATGAAATTCAGGCGTGCCTATTGTAAATTAAATGTGAAATACAAACCTTGGGTGCGGGTTTTTGATTATGATTTTTTTCCATTCAGGGGAGTATTCAAATCTTTCCGGTGTAATGGCTGCAAAAAAATAAATGTCCTGATGCGACAGGAAGAAATCCGGCGTAATTCATCCGCATTATGAATGGAAGACATTCATATATAACAACCATAGGCAGGAAATATCAGAGCATTTCCCCTGCATTTGCATTTTTTGATTACGTTTTTGGATTTCCGTTTTTGTTTGCCCGGGAAAAAAGATTGCCGGCATTGATATTACTTGCCCCCCCAAGAAGCGGATCAACCCTGACGTATCAATTGCTTGTCAATGCTTTTGAAAATACTCACCTGACAAACATACAAAATTTGTTGTATGCAACTCCGCGTACTGGCATGTGGCTGTCGTCTCTGAAGTGTGGAAATAAATCTGCTGGATACACATCAAAACAGGGTTTTGTAGATGGATTGTGTGGAGAAGCGGAAGGCCTTAAGTTTTGGTCGTATTGGACAGGCATAGGTATTGATCAATTTCAATCCGAATTTAAACCCGGTAAAACTGAAAGGATCAAGCGAATCTTGTCCAAACAAAATAGTTCGGAAAAAGCATTGATTACCGGTTACATGGGGCATGTTTTTGCCATTGAGGAAATGGCAAATTTGTTCCCTGAAGCGTTGTTTGTATATCTCAAAAGAGACCTGTTGTCCAATGCGTATTCGATTTTTAATGTTGCTCCCCAAAACTGGTTCTCCGTCAAAACGCAGTCATACCCTTTGGTTGAAAAGCAAGACCGTTATCATCAAATAGCTGCCCAGTTGCTCGATGTTCATCAACTTATTCTCAATAAGGTGCCTTATAATGCGGTGTCAATTGAATATAAAGAAGTATGTCACAATCCGGCATCGGTGGTTGATGATATACTGAGGGCGGCAAAAGTACACGATGTTGTACTCAACAGGAAAAACAACAAAGACTTGCCCGAAGCATTTACTCAAAAGATTGTTCATCCTAATCAGGATAAACATGCTAACAGACTTTATCATGCACTGAAAGATGAACTGGATAAGCGTGATGATAAGATAAAAAAGTGCTTTAAATCAGAGTTTGAATGACAGCATTTTCTATTTTTGTTTTTTAAATCGTATAAGATGATCTCAATAATTACACCGGCATACAATGCATCACAATTTATTTCCAATACCATTGAATCAGTAATTGCACAAACGTATAAAGATTGGGAAATGCTGATAGTGGATGATTGTTCATCTGATAATACAATGGAAATTGTACAGGATTATGCCAAAAGAGACACGCGCATCAGGCTGATACAAAATGCAGAGAACACAGGGGCTGCTGAAGCCAGAAATGTGGCATTAAGGCAGGCAAAGGGGCATTATATTGCCTTTCTTGACAGTGATGATATGTGGAAACCCGGGAAACTCGAAAAGCAGTTGTCTTTTATGCAGGGCAATGATTATGCTTTTACATTTACAGGGTATGAATGTGTGAATGAAAAAGCAGACAAGGTTTTATATAATGTCAATGCAAAGGAAGCTTTTTCATACCGGAAATTTTTGAGAAACACTGCAATCGGGACCCTTACTGTCATGATAAACCGTGATAAAACCGGCTTTTTTGAAATGCCCCGCATCCGGTCGAGCCACGATATGGCACTTTGGCTGGACATCATGAAACGTGGTTATAAAGCTTATGGTTTAAATGAATGCCTTGCCCAATATCGGCTGGTGGAAGGGTCTAATACAGCCGGAAAACTTAAAGCAGCAAAAGATGTCTGGAGAGTTTACAGGGACATCGAAAAGTTAAATTTGATGTATAGCTGTTTTAATTTTACGGGCTACGCTGTGAATGCTATACTTAAGAGAATGAAATAATAGAAGATGCAAAAGGATAAATTAAAACAAAAGCTCGCTCAGTACCTGGGTAACAGGGAAAATATTTTTTTCCATTATAAAGGCAGGGTGTCTTTATATGCGATTTTAAAAGCCATGGGAATAGGAGAGGGGGATGAAGTGATTATCCCGTCCTATACCTGTGTGGTAGTACCGAATCCCATCATTTATGCAGGGGCAAAGCCTGTGTACGTGGATATTGATCCTGCCACTTACAATATAAATACTGATTTGCTGGAAAAAGCCATCACATCCAAAACCAAGGTCATTGTTTGCCAAAATACCTATGGTTTATCATCCGGGGTTGAGCAAATCATCGATATTGCAAAAAAACACAAACTATATACCATAGAAGACTGCACACATGGTTTTGGGGGCCAATACAACGAACAGCCCAATGGCACATACTGTGATGCTTCTTTTTTTTCGATGCAGTGGAACAAGCCGTTTTCCAGCGGGGTAGGAGGTTTTGCTCTGATCAACAATCCAAGCCTGCTTGAGCCAATGAGGCAATTGGAAGCTGAAAAAATTCCGGTGTCGTTGAGGGAGAAAATGAACCTGAAAATCCTGTATTTTATCCACCGCTATTTGTTAACACATTTCACCTATTTTACGTTTGTGAAATTGTACCGCTGGCTCAGTAAACATAACATGGTAGTTGGTTCTTCATCAGGGGAGGAGATATCTTCTATAAAAAAACCGAAAGGATTCTTTAAAGATTACAGCAATGTGCAGGCTAAAGAGGCCCTTCGAAATCTTAAGGGTTTTGATGATGTACTCCTGAAGCGGAAAAAGAATGCACGCGTTTATACCGATTTTTTATTAGGAACAGGCAAAAACCATGTCTCCCTTGATTTGTTTGATAATCACGCTTTTTTGAAATACCCGTTACGGGTAAATGACCGTGACAGGTTTTTTCATCTTGCCGAAAAAGCCAATATCCCGCTTGGAGATTGGTTTGTTTCACCGATACACCCTGTGCAACAGGATTTGTCTTCCTGGTATTTTGATGCTGAAAATTACCCTGTAGCAGTAGAAATGGCAAAGAAAGTGGTTAATTTGTCTACAGATACTAGAACAACAGAAAAGCTTATTCAGTTTCTAAAAAAATACATTGACCTTATCGCAGATACTAATCGTGCTTAGCGTCCGGGTATATTGTGTTAGTGTATCAAACATTGCTTAAATGTGTCTGTTTATACCACCTGCAGAATGCTTTTATGCCGGAAGCAAAATCCGTTTTCGGATGATAACTCAATGTGTTTTTAGCTTTTTGGATGTCAGCCCATGTTCCTGCGGATTCTTCTTCAAATTTGGGCAGGAACTTACATCTGGCTTTTTTATCCAGTGATTTTTCCAATGCAGATATCATATTTATCAGGGGGATATTTTCACCATGTGCCAGGTTGAAAATATCAAACCCGTGTTTATCATAATGTATAGAAGCTATGATGCCGGCAATGATGTCGTCAATGTACGTGTAATCCCTGTAGCTTGAACCGTTACCATATACTTCAATGGGTTGGTCGTTAGCGATTTTTTCTGCAAAGCGGTACATGGCAAGGTCAGGGCGCATGCGCGGGCCGTAAACGGAGAAAAAACGCAAACTTATAAACTGATTGTTAGCGGTTGAAGCAAAGGTTTCGCCTGTATGTTCACATTCCAGCTTGTAGCGGGCGTATGGGCTCAGCGGATGTAAGTTGTCAAGTTCTTCATGCCATGGTTGCGACGGATGATCGCCATACACTGAGCTTGAGGATGCAAAAATGATTTTGTTTATGTTTTGTGATTGGGCAAAAGCAATCACAGCATTATTGCTTTCAATGTTGATGTTGATAAATTGTTTAGGATCAATCCCAGATTTCCGGACTCCCGGTATGGCTGCCAGATGAATGATACTATGAATGTTTATGTTTTCTAAGGCTTTGATATTATGAATATCCCGGACATCGTGGGCTATTAATTGGAGATTGGGGTGATCAATGATATTCTCAAGGTTTTTATGTTTAATTGCAGGGCTGTAAAAATCATCGAAATTATCAATAATAATAACCTGGTAATTCAATGTTAACAATTTCTCAACGGCATGGCTTCCGATAAATCCGGCACCACCAGTAACGAGTATTTTAAGTTTCTTTGACATCCAAAAGAGATGATATTATGCCTCAAATCCGCAAGCCCTTCTCCAGGCAAGTCACATGCGGATTTGAGTTAATATAGCATGCGAGAGCGTATTTATGGTCCCGGGATGGTGTATTAATAAAACAAGCAGGCCATAGGGAATAATTATTTAGCATAATTGATAGAACGTGTTTCTCGGATCACTGTTACTTTAACCTGCCCGGGGTAAGTCATTTCATCCTGCACTTTTTGTGCAATCTCGTTGCTTATCCGGTTGGCATCATCATCGGTGACCTTATCACTGCCAACAATTACCCTGAGTTCACGCCCTGCTTGTATGGCGTAGGTTTTTGTAACGCCGGGGTAGGAGAGTGCCAGTGATTCAAGCTCTTTTAACCGTTTGATATAGGATTCAACCACTTCGCGGCGTGCACCGGGGCGTGCTCCTGATATAGCATCACAAACCTGCACAATGGGAGCAATGAGTGATGACATTTCAGTTTCATCATGATGAGCCCCTATGGCATTGCATATTTCCGGATTTTCTTTGTATTTTCCTGCCAGTTTCATACCTAGGATGGCATGTGGCAATTCCGGTTCGTCTTCGGGTACTTTACCGATATCGTGAAGTAATCCGGCGCGTTTTGCAACTTTTGCATTGAGCCCGAGTTCTGAGGCCATGATGGCTGATAAATTGGCTACTTCACGGGAATGTTGCAACAGGTTTTGGCCATACGATGAACGGTATTTCAGGCGTCCGATCATACGTATCAGTTCCGGGTGTAAACCGTGGATACCAAGGTCAATGGTGGTTCGTTTGCCTGTTTCAATGATCTCTTCCTCCAGTTGTTTTTTGGTTTTTGCAACCACTTCCTCAATGCGGGCAGGATGGATGCGTCCATCGATGATGAGTTGGTGCAGTGCCAGGCGGGCAATCTCTCGCCTGATGGGGTCAAAAGCTGACAGGATGATGGACTCAGGTGTGTCATCAACTATGATTTCAACCCCGGTTGCTGCTTCCAGGGCACGAATGTTACGGCCTTCGCGCCCGATGATGCGTCCTTTGATGTCATCATTTTCAATATGGAATACAGAAACAGCGTTTTCTATGGCTGTTTCAGTAGCGGTACGCTGGGCTGTTTCGAGCACCAGTTTTTTTGCTTCTTTATTGGCAGTCATCTTGGCTTCATCCATGATTTCATTGATGTAGGACATTGCTTCTGTTTGTGCCTTGTCTTTCAGCGAGTTTATCAGTTGTTCTTTCGCTTCGTCTGCACTCATGCTGCTGGCGGCCTCAAGCTGTTTGACCTGCTCATTGTGAAGCTTTTCAAGCTCTTGCGTTTTCAGTTCCAGATGTTCAAGTTGTTTGTTTAAGTTTGCCCTGATGACGTCATTTTCCTGCCGTTGACGATTCAAATCTTCCATCTTTTTGGAAAAATTCTGTTCTTTTTGTTTCAGCCGGTTTTCACAATCAGCAATTTTGGCATTTTTTTCACTGATGTATTT
>JAQIDD010000211.1 GCA_027858215.1 Candidatus Delongbacteria bacterium
CATGAATGAGCCGCACAGAAACATGTCGGTTAAATGCTTCGGATAATACTTTGAAATACGGAACATACACCGATCGGTACTTCACATGTAAATCCTTAAGATCAGCGGTTCCTATCCAAAGCAATTTTTTTGCATTGAAACTGGCTTTCAAGACCTCATTGTAATGGTCGCTATCAGAAATATATTGCATCATAACACAATACCAAAACTAATGAATTTTCACAAAACCCAATACATTAATTTGTAACAATAAAAATATTTTTTATATATTTACATGTGAAAATTGCTATTTAATATAAATTATGTTGATGATATGAGAAAATTAGTCCTTACTTTTGCCGGATTGTTTGTTTGTATTGTTTCGTTGTTTTCCCAAACAATTTATGAAAACGCCCAGGACGGAAAATTGTTTTTCAAAATACAAGACAATGTCCGTGTGCTGATGCCAGCGAAAAATAATGATATCTCAATTGCTGATGTGGGTTTTTTATCGGATATACTAGATACATATCAAATCACATCCGTAGAAAAAGCATTTGACCTGAAATGTGGCAGCAGCAAACTCAACCGGATTTACCTAATGCAGTTCACAGATTATGAACAGGTGGACAACATCATTCGTGACCTGGAAAACATTGATAATATTGTAGAATACGCTGAACGGGTGCCTTTACCCAAGCCTTTTTACAGCCCCGACGATCCGTTTTACACCTCAACGGAATGGGGATATAACTGGAATTGGTACCTTGATGTTATCAATGCAGAAGATGCATGGGACATTACCACAGGCGACAATACCATAAACGTGGCCGTTGTTGACAATGCCATTTGGGCAGATCATCCTGACCTGGCAAACAAAGTGGTTGCCCAATACAATGCAGTTACAGACACGGAAGGCAATTCCAATCCCCCGACATCCGTTACTCAGGACAACTCTGAAACAGCTTATGAATGGTCACATGGTACACATTGCGCAGGCCTTGTTGGTGCTGAAACGGACAACAACCTGGGGATAGCATCCATTGGATACAATGTAAGCCTCATGACAGCAAGAGGTGCTGAAAACAACGGGGATTTGACTTATACTGCTTACGGTGTCCAATGGGCTTCCAATAACGGAGCAGACGTTATCAGCATGTCATACGGGAGTACATCGTACAGTTCCTCTATGGAAACATTTTTTCAGAATATCAAGGATTATGGCATTACATTGGTTGCAGCAGCCGGAAACGATGGTGTTTCAACAGATCATTACCCTGCAGCCTATTCATCTGTCATTGCTGTGGGAGCTTCAGATGCTGACGATCAGTTGTCTTCCTTTTCACAATACGGTTCATGGGTGGACATTGCATCTCCGGGTGGATTTTCACCTTCCGGCTCTGCCAGTAATCAAATCAGTTTGACAAGCACAACTTATTGCGAAGCTTATGTAGCAGGTTCAGTGCCTATGTTTACCGGGGAAAATTATGACATCATGCAGGGAACATCAATGGCATGCCCTGTGGCTGCAGGCCTGGTTGGGCTAATGGTTTCTTTAAATCCCGATCTTACCCCCGATGAAGTGCTTTCATGCCTGCAAACAACGGCTGATCCTTTAACAGGCGGAAATTCAATCAGCTCCAGCGGTGGCAGGATAAATGCCTACGAGACACTGCAATGCGTTTTAACAACCCTTAACCAACCTCCGGTCGCAGACTTTTCTGCCATTCCAACCACATTAGCTGTCGGAAATACGGTAACATTTACCGAATCCTGTACTGGCACGGTGGATTCGCTTAGCTGGAGTTTTCCCGGTGGTTCGCCTTCCACGGCAACCGGAATCGGACCACATGTGATTCAATATGACACAGCAGGTCAATATGATGTTTCCCTCACCGCATATAACGCTTATGGATCTGATACCGAAACAAAAACCGGCTATATTACCGTTGTAGAAGCCACTGCTGAATGCGACACCCTGAGCAATATCCATGGAGACGATACGCTTACTTATTATGTGACAGCAGATGGTTATGTTTCCGGTCATAATGAGTACACTTTTGAAGAATTTGCTGAGTATTTTTCTGCTTCTCCGGCTTACAATATGACTAGTGTAGTGATCGGCGTAGCGAAAGTGGATGCTTTATCTGCAGATCCCAAAATAACCTTGAAAGTATGGGATAATAACGGTGGTGAGCCCGGGAATGAACTCTATTCTGAAGACATCAGCCTGTCTTCACTGACAGCTGGTTCTTATAATTCATTGGATCTTCAGAATCCGGTAGCTGTTCCCACTGAATTTTATGTGGGGTATCAGGTTTATTACAATTCACCTCAGGATACATTTGCTGTGTACATGGCACAAGACAGGGGAGACAGCTCTCCATACAGTCCAACGGCTTATACTACCTACAATTCAGCATGGAGTACCCTTGATGATCTTTTTTCCGGCTCCGGTGGTTTAAATACCGCTTATGTCATTTATCCTGTTTTTTGTCCTCCTGAACCTACTGCCGATTTTTCTGCAGATCAGCATGCAGGCTGTGATTCTTTAACGGTATCCTTTACGGATCAAAGTTCTGCCAACACCTCCTCATGGTATTGGGATTTCAATGACGGAGACACCTCTGATGTGCAAAATCCCGTTCATGCATTTGATGCTCCTGGAACGTATTATGTTACTTTGATTGCTTCAAATGACGGGGGATCCGACAGTCATTCTGATACGGTACATGTGTATGCTTCCCCAGCATGTGATTTGGGACCGGATGCTACTGTTTGTTCCGATGAAGCACCGGTTTCGCTTGATCCCGGGTCTGATCCTGATTTTGATTATCAGTGGACAGGTGGAGTGACAACACCTTCGTTGTTAGCAGATACTACCGGTATATACCATGTGACGGTAACCAATGATATATGTTCAGCTACTGATGAAATTTCTCTGACTGTGAATCCGCTCACTGCAATTACGCAACAACCGGATAGCAGTTATATGTGTATGTCTGAAAATCATACCTTAACGGTTGTAGCTGAAGGCGTCAATCTCACCTACCAGTGGCAAAAAGACGGGGCTGATATCACAGGAGCTACATCAGATTCATACACAATCAACAATGTCGATCTTACTGATGAAGGCGATTACAACTGCATTATGTCAGGCACATGCGATACGATCAGTTCTGATACCGTGGCATTAGGTATTGGCATCACAACACAAATAACATCTCCCCCAACAGGAACTACAGTTTGCGAAGGCGACAATCATAGCTTC
>JAQIDD010000262.1 GCA_027858215.1 Candidatus Delongbacteria bacterium
AACATATATCCTGAAGAAATTGAATCCAAACTCAGTAATAAAGAACTGATAGGCGAATGCCTGGTTGTTGGCAGAAACAATAAAATTGTTGCCATGGTATATCCCGACCATGAAAAACGCATAAGAAAAGGAATACATAAAATAAAAATTCCTTCCATTCTGGATAACTACAAACAAGAGATCAATGCAGCGTTGCCCGCCTACATGCAAATCAGTAAAATTCAAATAAGGGAAGAAGAATTTGAAAAAACCCCGAAAAAAAGCATCAAGCGGTATTTATACGAATAGGTAACTATTCAGCCGCATATATTGTTTGGTTCTACTGCAAATATTTTGCAAACAAGGGCAAAGCCAAGTTTACTTGAGCTTTGCCGAGTGCGATGTGTTGAGCTATGTCGAAATGCAGCCAAAATTATTTAAATTGAGTGGGATTTTTCATTTTTTTGACTTTTTAAACTGGACTCATCTATTTTTTACACCTTATTTACGTTTGAGTTTGTTATCTAATTCCTCAGCACACGTAACACAACATCAGCCCTGTATGGATGTCAAAAACGACATTATCAGTTCCCGTTTTTTTCCGGTAGCACCCAGTGCCATATCTTTCAGCCTGGTACGTATTTTTTCCCGGCCTTCAGCATTTTTGTTGAATATAAATTGCTCGATGTTGGTAAGCGCCTCCATTTGTATCTGCATATCATCACTATCAGCCCACAACAGAAAATCTTCTACATGGGGTGAAAAATCTAGGGATGACTGCCAGCAAATGCTTAACATCATATCGAAACCCGATGTCCATGTACGCTCTTTAAGTTCATTCACAAACACAGCAGGGGCAATTTTATCCTTAATGTCCTTTAAAAACGTCAGAATTTTGTGACGCAACGCATCATCTTCGTATCGCTGATAAAGATCAAAAATTGCAGGCATCAGGGCTACCGAACCTAATTCCGGCAGTTCATCAATGCACTTGTAAATCTGTTGCCTGTCATCCGATTGCAGCGTAATTAAACATGCTTTTTGCCTGTCTGTCAGTTTTCTTGCCATAAGTCAATTTTTTACAAAAATAATCAGTTATAATGATTAACCATTTAGAATGAATTTAGTTCTGCTTCAAATTTCGCAAAATTCAAAGACAGGAAACAGGAGTGCGGTAAAAAGAAAAAGAGTGTCCTGTCACACTTTGTTATCTGGTAGCCCCACCAGGACTCGAACCTGGATCTACGGTTTAGGAAACCGCTATTCTATCCCTTGAACTATGGGGCCAATTGATAGCGTGCAAAAATAGAAAAATATGAATGGAACACAAAAACTGAATAATGAAATCATACACAGGATATCAATAGAAAAAGAGCCTGAAGTTGGTACAACAGGCTCTTTTCGATTTTAGGTTAGGTGTGATTTAACTATTCTGCATTAGGTTCGCATATAATAAAATTCAATATCACATGGCTTGCATTCAAATCAGGACAAATATTCATAAATATCGAATGCTAATCAATCAGGAGATTGCGGAAATTTATTACGTGATTCACGTATCCAGGCATATTAAGTTATGTTGAATGGCATACTTGACCAGCTCAACCGTGTTGTTAAGCTTTAGCTTACGAAGCACGTTGGATTTATGGGTTTCTACAGTACGAATGCTAATGCATAATTGATCAGCAATATCGCCATTGCTCATGCCTTCAGCCACTTTTTTCAGCACTTCAATTTCCCGTTCGGTGAGATTTTGCATCTTTTCAGACGTAGATACGTCTTCCCTGGTTTTTCGCATCATTTGCAGAAACACATGTTCAGAAATGCTTTTGCTGAAATATTCTCTGCCTTCGTAAACAGCAACAATGGCTTCATGCAATTCATCAGCAGTGGTATTCTTTGGTAAATATCCCCTGGCACCAGCCTTTACTGAATTCATCACAAATTCTTCATTAGTAAACATAGAAAGCATCAAAAATCCCACATCAGGATATTCAGGTTTCAGTAAACGCACTGCCTCCACTCCTGATGTTTCCGGAAGGTTAATGTCCAGCAATATCACATCGGGCGTATGAATTTCAAGTTTCTTTTTCAATTCCTGATAATTTCCTGCTTCGTCAACAACATTTACTTCAACAGATTCATTCAGCAAGGAACGAATGCCATCCCTCACAAGATCGTGATCATCAACAATTATAATATTGATTTGTTTTTTCATAGGCTTAATCCAACAAATTTATACGTATAATAATACATGTGCCTTTACCTGGTGCACTTTTAATGGACACTTTCCCATGCAGTAAACTCACCCTGTCCTGTATGTTCTTCAACCCATACGAATCCGCTCTTTCCAATACCCGGGGATCAAAACCTTTTCCATCGTCACAAATATCAATAATAAGCCTGTTATATACCCTGCTCATTTTTACGCTGGCTTTAGTAGCATCGGAATGTTTGTAAATATTGCTCAGGCATTCCTGGAGAATACGGTATAAATATATTTCAAGTTTTTCACTCATTTTCTCCGGCAATGCATCAATATCAATTTCAATTTCAAGTTTTGACATTGCCTGCTGCTGATCACAAAGGCGCTGCAGAGCAGGTTTTAATCCAAACTCCTCAAGTTCGGCGGGTTTAAGGTCACCAGACATCCGCCGTGATTCTTCAATGGTCTGATCAATCAGTTCAAGCAATTCTGTTTTGATTATTCCTTTATGTATAGCCTGGTATTTTAACTTAAGAGCTATCAACATCTGCCCAAGGCTGTCGTGTATTTCACGCGACAGACGTTGCCGTTCATTTTCCTGTCCGTCAATCATGGATTGCATTGAACGTTCACTTTCGAATCGTAATTTTTCTTTTTGTACACGAATTTGATTTGCCATGTTGTTAAACGCTGCCGTGAGTTCCCCGATTTCATCTTTGCTGTTTACTTCGAGTACAGGCGGATTTTTCCCCTTGGCAATACAGGATACAGCGCGGTTCAACCGGATTAAGGGCCCTGTCAGCATCCGTGACAATACCCATGCCAGCACAAAAACCAACACTGCCACACCAAGGCCTATCAGCAACATCCTGTGTTTAATATTGACTATCGGGATCAGTGCTTCATCAAAATCAATTTCTGCCAAAATCACCCAGTCAAGGCCATACAAATTTAACCTGGCATAAGAGCTAAGCACTTTTACACCACGGTAATCATAAAACATATCCACTCCCCTTTCACCAGCAAGGGCTTTTTCAACCCCCGGTGTTTTCACTACTGTGCTCATGATGGCACTGTCATGAAATCTCGAGGTACTTCTCATGTAATAATCACTGCCAACGAGGTAAGCTTCGCCTGATTCACCCAAGCCATTGTGTGGGTTTTCCTTGTACATGATTTCATTGATGCTTTCAATGGGTAATATGCTGCAAAGCACCCCCAATCTTCTCCCAGCATCATCATACACTGGCATTCCCAGCCGCACGCCGGGATGCATACGGGACTTCATACTAAAATCAAGCAATACGGGATCCTGACAGGTATCTTTTATGCCTCTGAACACGTGGAGCTCTTCCGGCTCTTTTACCCGTTTTATCAGGACAGAATCATTTGCCCTGTTAAAAGGCAGTGAATATGCATATCCATGACTTCCGGATGGCAAAAACAACAAGGCTGAAAAATATTCATTCCCATGATATGGCACCGTGTTTTTGTCAATGATTATAGGATCAAAATCGGTTTTAAACCGGTCCTCTTTTTGGAAACCTTTCATTAGAGCAACGATGGTTTCTTCTTCAGCCATCAAACGAATATCGTATTTCCTGTCTGCAAAGAATTTTTCCAGCCTGTTTTGTTTTTCCGTGCGTACCGATATCAACTGATCATAAGTGCGTTCCAGCATGGCTTCTTTCATAGAATAATAGACAACAAACCCCAATACCAGGCATGCACCAAGACTGACAACAATCAGGCTGAACGTGATCTTATGTGACAATGATAAAGATTTTCGCATTGCATACAAATCTAAAAAAAATATTTCATCAGGCGGGATTCAGACCATCTGAATTTGTAGGTTTATGCTTCCCTGCGCATATTTTTTTATCATTGAGGCGGATTTTCATACTGAAACATAATGATTTGTGTTATGGATCGTTTATACTATTTGAAATATACTTTTTGATGGCATGAAAAATTTCGTATTTTTGTGATATGATGAAACAGATAGCATTGGGTATCGTGATGTTGATTTTGGCGGGCAATATATTTGCTCAGGCAGAAGATTATTATTCCCCGGCATCAGACAGCAACAGGACTTTTTCATTGCAGGAAGACAATCAAACAAGCCTGTTCAACAACCAGACAGAGCATAAAACCTCATTTCACCCCATATTACACATGGGAGGCTCTGCTTTTTCAGTCAATGGCACACCTTCATTTTCAAGTTACGTATCCCCTGCCCTGCAGATAAACCCTCCCGGTAAATTTTCCTTTTTTGTGGGAACAAGCATGTCATATTCTGGTATTCACAGTGACTTTTTATTGTCCCCGGAAAACGAGGAAGGTTCCTATTTTGAAAAAATGGCTGCCTATCACTTTTACGCTTCCGGCGCCTACCAGGTCAACAACAAATTGAATATTCATGGTGGTGCTTCTGTTACCATGCTGCCCGGCTCAGGCAATCAAACACTTAAAAATGGTCACATCGGTTTTGATTATCATATCGGAGACAATTCACATATACGTGCAGATTTTAACTTCGGAGATGGCATGCCCTGGTATTATTACGGGAATAATGCCTCCAATATGAACAACAGGCCCGGATCAATGCCCGGGTTTGGCTATGGATCCCGGTATCCTTTCATGTACTGAATCAATTTTCTGATAAACAGGTTGACAATGCTCACTGCCTGACATATTAACCCATTTCTATGTTCATCAATAAAATCATTGATTATTTAACCCCCTACACAAGTAAAAAGCATATTTTAATATCCTTGATATTGCTTGTTGTCATCGAGGCTTTGTTTGTTTTTTTCATTATGCCTTCAGTGCAAATATCATCGGGAGGATATGGGCTTATTGACGGTTTATTATTCGCATCAGAACAAGAATACATTTCATTGTTTAATGCCTATACCTCTGAAACGAGGCTGCTGCATTATCTGAGCACAAGTCTTGATATGATTTTACCCTTCGTTTATGGTTTTCTTATTGCATCGGTGATGATACGCTGCTCCAATAGCACGGTTTTATTAAAATCAGGCATAACCATTACCTTGCTGGCAGTTATCTTTGATTACGTAGAAAACATTGGTATCCTGTTCAGCATCTCGCATAATCACCAGACAGGTTCATTTCTTATCCGGTATTTACAAATCACAACTTCGGCTAAAAGCATTTTTCTTGGTTTAGGCGTGGTGGTATTGCTATGGATTGTGATAAAAACACTAAAAAAAAGCGGCTAAACCAAAACAATGAGTTTAACCGCTTTTTAACATGAATTGCGTTGACGTGTTGCATCGTGCGTCACACAATGTACAAACATATTTTATTAAAACAAGATTAACAAAATATTGTGACAAGGCGGGTTTTTATGTGATAAAATGAGAATTTATTAATAATGAATTTATCAATCTCTGCAATCACCGTTGTTAATTTTGGCTTTGAGTAAATCCTTATAATACTTATATAAATCTCGGCGTAAGGGTGTTTTCACATCATCCAACAATACCAGAGTAGCCTTTTTTGAATTGCCTTCTATTTTGGTAATGTGATTTTCATTGATGATGTATGATTTATGTACCCGTTTCAATTGTGGAATATTTTCAACTTGTTTTTCAAACCCGCTCATGCTTAACCGTATCATATTTTTTTCAATTTTTTCAGCGGAAGGGCGTTTGGTAAATACCTGGACATAATTTCCATGCGATTTTACATACAACAGATTATCAGGGTAGAAAAACAAAGCTTCATCAACATTATTCCCATTCACACATTTGAATTTATTTTGAAGTTTTGCATTTGGTACATTCCTTTCAGAATACTGTTTGTTGTACTTTTCCAACATATCAGATTTTAACAGTATAGTTTGGAAAAATTTAAAAACAAGGGCAGTTGAACCAACTACCTCAGCACCCACAAGCATATAACGTAAAAATGAAACTTCATAAATCCCGGCACTATCAAATGCTACATGAATAATGAATAAACGGTAAAAATAATTTACAACGGTAATAACAATGGTCATAAGGAGTATCCAGATCAATTCTTTCCATACAGGCCAAAACAATTTTTCATTTTTTATCAGGAGGTGTCCAACATAAAAACCAGTGCCCAACACCAGACCATATCCTATGGCCAATGTCAATTTCAAATCATCAGGATACACAGCAAAACCATAGGGTTCAAACCTGATATCGATAAAAATATGTGATACACATGCAAATGCGGCTGTCCAAAAAATATTTCCAAGGGAAAAAGCTTTGACAATTTTTGTATTCATTAAACTGCAGACAGAAAAGGCCTTTTTATCTGACACTTTGTTATGAGCTTTTCTGTACTGTACTTGCATATATCCCGAATTCTATTACAAATATAGAAAATCTTATTTTGATGACAACTTTTTTTAGGGGAAATTATCAATATAGAACAGATTACCTGATTAACGTTACGTTTCCTTTTTTGGTAAATGTATCCTGACCCAGGCAGGTAGCATCAAAGTAATACACATACACATCAGGTGGCAATACTTTACCTTTGTATGTACCGTCCCATCCCCTGTCATTGATGTTTTCACTTTCATACAACAATTCACCCCAGCGATCATACACGGCAAAATACATATCAGTGATAACACCGGTAGGGCCATGAGGTTTAAAATAGTCATTTTCGCCATCCCCATTGGGGGTAAAAGCATTGGGAATGTACAGGTAAGGCTCTCCGCAGATTACATCATTTACAATGATGGTTACGGTATCTTTATTGACACATCCCAGTGAATCAACAATTCTGACTTCATAAGTGGTTGTTTCCTCAGGGGTTGCTGTTACAACAGGTTGATTATCTTCACTTAATTCATCATCCGGGGACCAGTTGTATTGGTAGCCGGGGTCATTTGTCGCTGCCAGGCGTGTACTCATCCCCTTGTATAATTCAACCGGTTCAGCACTAACATCAAGTTCCGGTATATAGTTCCCTTGTTGCACTTGATAAACATCGTGTATTTTGCAATTGTTGGCATCTTTGAGTACCATGTCATACGTATCCGGGCACAATCCGCTTTTTACTGAATCACCTGATATTGAATTCCACAGAAAATCATAAGGTGGTGTTCCGCCTTCAGGTTCAACAAGCACTTTACCATTACACACCCCCGTACACACCGTATTGATGAGGGTGTCAGAATATTTCAATTCAGGAGGTTGTGTCAACATCACTGAAGTTGAATCAACGCAATTGTGTTGATCTGTGACGGTAAGAAAATATTCCCCTACAGGCACACTGTCAATGGCTTGTTCCCCGGTACCCTGTGCCCATGTAAATTCATAAGGATATGTCCCCCCACTGGCATTGGCCAGAAGTTTCCCGGTTTCCCCGTAACACAAAATCGGTTCGTCAACCTGGATGTTACTCATCAGGGGGGGTGGTTGATTGATGTTTATGTTTTGGTGAATAACACAATTCTCCGCATCAATGATGGTAGCCTGATAAACCCCGGTACACAGGTGATTGATATTTGGTCCTGTATCTCCGTTGCTCCATGAATAATTGTAAGGTGCCGTACCACCGGTTACGACAACCGTAGCATGACCCGTGCAATCACCATTGCATGGGTTGTGTTCAACATCAACCAGCGTAGCGAGGTTATGTGGAGGCAACATCTCAACGCTGAGAACCGTATCACAACCATTGGCATCCGTAACGGTGACAAAATTTTCCCCGGTATGTAATTCGTCATTGACAGCCGTATTGTGCTCGTCATTCCAGTGATATGAAAATCCGCCTACACCACCACTAGCATCCACTTCTGCTGTTCCCAGACCAATACCATCACATTCCGGCTGTACAACAGAAGTAATATTGGCTTGAATTGGCGGGGGCTGATCAATTTGAATGTTCATAACATCTTCACAACCTATTTCATCAACCACGGTAACAACATAACTCCCGGCACAGAGGTTTTCTACCACCTCTCCACTTTCCCCTGTACTCCAGGTATAGTTGTATGGTGGATATCCATTGGCACTGACAGTAGCTGAACCATTGCAATCTCCAAAGCACAAAGGTGTTTCAAGGAGCGGATCCAACAATTGTAGATCATCCACATTGATGGTGATGTCTTCGGTTGTTTCACAACCAATTTGATTTGTCAATGATACCGTGTAAGTCTGATTGTTTTCAGGCGATACCGTTACGGTAGCTGTCCCCTGACCTTCATCTATTTCAGCTCCCGGGTTCCACTGATAGGATAACACATCATCCGGATTCAGGTTGTTTATGGTAATCTGTGCATCGTCACCATAACAAATAACGGGCGGGGCGCTATGGCTAAGATTAAATTCGTGTACCAATACTTGCACACTGTAATTCTCTGAGGTATTGCAAACGTCTTCTGTAACCTCAAAGTAATATACTGCGTTTCCATCCGGGTAATCTGTCATTACTTCGCCGGTACTGATGACATTACTCATGTCAGGTGTATCAGACCATACCATATCCAGATCATTCGGAGATACGTTAGCCTCGAGGGTTACCTGGTCTCCTTCACAAATCAGAGCATCGTCAGGCATGACAACATCAAAATCAATATCATGAATACTAATTTCCTGTATGATTGTATCGGTACAAATATCGTGAGTCAGTAAAATATATTCGCTATCATCATCCGGACTGGCATTTGGATTCTGAATGTTTGGATTTGAAATGTTTTCACCGCTTATCCACTCAAAAACCACATCATCATCATACGGCCCCTCAGGTCCGATTTGTACAGATTCATCAGGACAAATCGTAATGGGAGGCAAATTAATAACCTCAGGGATTTGCACTTCCACTTCCTGGTATGACGTATCCGAATAATTGCATGCCAGCGAATCATAAGCAATCAACATCACATCATAGGTTCCCTCCTGGTTGTAAGAATGCACAGGTTCAAATTCAGTGCTTGTGGGAGTTCCGTCACCAAAATCCCACAGAAATGAACTTCCCTGGCTGTTGTTCTCAAACTGCACATCTTCAGGGGCACAAATGGGCGGAATGGGATCAAAACTGGAAGCAGCAAGGTTTTCAATGATGTTAATTTTAAATACAGCGTTGTTACAATTTGAACTCATATTGGTAGCTGACCAGACGCCGGGATCAGGCATGGTTGGGAACTCCTGGCATCCACCACAACTGGCACAAACCGACTGAATGATGTTTCCTTTTTTATCGAATCGGCTGGTTCCGCCATCCACATGGTCGTGCCCTGAATAACCACAAGCAGGGTAATGTACTTCCCCGAAAAAGCTCGCGTATTCAAGTCCGGCAGCATCTTCGCTAAGTACCATGACATAAAAATCCTGCCCATCGGTTGTTGTTTGCAACGCGTCTGCTGTAACCGGCAAACCTTTGGTACCAAAGTTGTCATCCCAGCTATATGTATCACAGGCTTGATTAAGGCAATGGTTAGACCAGATTCTTCCCCATCCGGCCAAATATATTCTGTCACACACATCCACAGCAAATGCCGATGGTGAAAGCACAGGTTCTCCGGCACCCCGGCCAATTACCGTTGACCATTCCAGCGTCGTTAGTTCATTGTTGTATTTTGCTAAAAATTGCCCTGAATTGGGCACAGAATAACCGGCATTATACACAAGTGTATTGCCTGATGCTTTTGTCTGTCCGTAAATATATACCGCATTATCTTCATCAATTCTCACAAAATGAGCCTGGTCATACTCATTGCTGCCGAAAAATGTGCTACCCATAAGGTTACTGCCGACCGGATTTATCTTGGAAACAAAGGCATCCACTGCCCCACCAATGTAAAAAGGTTCAGGTGCCTGACTTGATATTGGGAAATCAGGTGAAGTGGTACCACCACAAACAAAGACATTTCCATTTTCATCTGGATATATCGAATAAATAGCATCATCATTAGTCCCTCCATGATATGACACCCATATTGCCTGTGAAAGGTCTGAAGAAAATTTCGCAACCAACCCATCCATGCCACCTGCATTGGAAGGTTGAAATCCTGATGTTATGCCAGTACCTACATCAGATGAAAAGGTATTGGCACCAACGTAAATCAAATTTTTATCATCAACAATCACTTCGCCCCGGGCACCATCACCGTAATTGTAATACAGGCTATCGTTTCCATGCATCTGAATATAACTGGAAGAAGCATAGTGGGGCTTAAAGTTCAATCCGTCATTTTCACTGCCTCCCAGGAATGTACCTCCCAGAAGGTCGCTGCCGTCAGGGCTGAGTTTGGCAAGGAAAATATCCGTACCATCCGGAAACAAAATCACATTGTCATAGGTAATTGATTCACCTCCGTTGAATTGGGTATCCCATCCATTTGCCGACACCGGAAAATCTGAAGAACCTGTTGTACCAAAAATAATAAGCTCATTGAATTCATTCACCATCAACGAATGTGGCATCTCTTCACCGGCAGCCCCCCCGAGATAAGTTGCAAACAAACGTTCACTTCCATCTTCATTGTATTTAATCACACCAACATCGCATCCCATGCTGTAATAGTTTGAGCTGTATGGAACACCACCGGCCATATCCACCTGGAATGCACCTACTGTGGTTGGATACCCGACATCAAATACTATTCCTCCGCTATATACATTATCCTCATGGTCCCATGTAGCTGTAAAACCCCAGTTATCACCGGTGGAGCCTGTGTATGTACTGAAAACCAGGGACGGGTCAATGATCAACTCATGGTTTTTGTGGTAAGCATCCGGGAAGACATAAGACAATTTGTTCCCTTCAAGCCAGTATTCACATGCCACTTCAAGGGTGTCTCCTTCTATCAACTGGTAAGCATAAGGTTTCAGTTCTGTGGTGGTTGATAAAGAGGTCTTTAGCTGCAGGTTGCCTTTTCGTATCCTGATCTTATCCACGCCTTCATACTCCAGCACAATATCTGATGTATTGGCACCTGGCTGCACATGAAATTCATATTTCAAACCCTTGCCTTCATCCAGAAACAGCATGTCAATACCAGGGTATAAATCCTGATACATCACTTCCCTGTATTTCCTTACATGAGAAGCCCATTTGTCACGGTCACGGCCAATAAAATAATTGTTGTAATCCGGCATCACGCTTCGCCCCGACACTTTCACATCCTTGTTGTGATCAATGAAATGGACTTTGTAGGCATGGTAATCAAATACCGTAGGGGATGTTTCGCTGCGTTTATCCTGGTCATGATGGGCGTGGGTCACATCTCCCTCACCATGATGCGCATGTGAATGCTGATACTGGGATTTGTCCGCAAAATTATACACCAGGGCATCCTTTTCCAGAAACAAGGCCCCGTAATTCAGACGGCATTTGTATTCCACCTGATCAGGATACTGGTTTTTGTTTTCAATAAAATCATGCTGCGCCCACACAGGTTGGAACGTAAACAGCACTGATAGCAGGATGAAAACGACTAAATAACAGCTATATCTTTTATTCATAACGTCTAAGCTATTGTATTCATTTTGATAAAGTTAATACCTTTTTAATAAACAGACAAATTTTTCTTTGATTGCGTTGCCTGAACACCAGTATATCATGTTATTACAAAGTTACAAAAGATTCAAATACGGATAAAAATATGTTATGAATATCCATTTGATGTAATTAGTGTTTGTCCATAATGTCCAATATCTTCGTTGTAGCTCAAATTTTAAATCCTCGAATACGTTAGTATGCTGCGGTTTAAAATTTTCACACGCCTTAATCTTGAACATTATGAACT
>JAQIDD010000227.1 GCA_027858215.1 Candidatus Delongbacteria bacterium
AATCAACCATCGGTAAAAAGATCACCGTCGGTCGTTCCTTGCTGATGCAATATTATGAAAAAAAATGACTATTTTTGAAATCGTAAATTAAATTGTCCGATTTATTAGGGGCTAAACCATATGGCCCGGACGGCACTGATGAATTGATGCTATATTGGATTGAAATTGACGGGAGTACCACCATCAATGATATTGAAGGAAATACTGCCAACAGCCAGGGAGACTTTACAAATGGAGGAAATTTTCCGCTCCCTATAATTAATGATGGAAGTGCTGCTGCTCCATTTAGTGAGCTGGCAACAGGTTATGTCCCTGAGGTATATATGATTTGCCCGTCAGGTAGTTATAAAATCATCACTGAAGAAGCCTGGAATGGAGCTACACAAGTATATAACACAATTAATTCATGTCCGAATGAAAACAACGATATGGAAGTTACAGGGATAAGTTATACCAGCGGGACTGGCTGTACTATGGGTGACAGTGAATCTATCAGCGTTGATATTACAAACATTGGACTGGATGACGTGACAGGGGTTGAGGTTTCATATACAATTGACGGAGGAGTACCTGTAACCGAAAACATTGCTACTTCCATTAGCCCAATGGAAACTTTTACTTATACCTTTTCTCAAACGGCAGATTTTTCTGCTTTGGGAACTTATGAACTTGTGGCTTCTGTAAACTGGGCTGAAGATAATAACACAAGCAACAATGAGAAAACCACATATGTTGTTTCAGGTGATACACAATTAGAGCTGGACATTGTTTTTGATGATTATCCTGGTGAAACAAGCTGGGATCTAGTGGATGATTTTAGCGGAAATACGATCGCAGAGTCCCCGGATTATGCTGATGCAGGTTCTGGTATTTCTGAGAGCTTTTGCCTGATAAGCACAAGATGTTATACCTTTACCATTCACGATGAATATGGTGATGGTATTTGTTGTGCATTTGGTAATGGTTCTTATACCCTCACACTGGATGGAACTGAAATCACAACGGGTGGTAATTTTAATTATTCCGAATCCACTTCCATTGATGCACAGCCTGATGTCGAATTAAATGACATCACTGTTTGTACGGGAGAAGCAATAAGCTGGGATACTTCCGGTGAAGGCATTTATTCTCATGTGCCGGGGGATATTGATAACAGTACAGTTGGAGAAACAACGGTAACTTATACCTTAAATCAAGGGACTGATTGTGAAGTGTCAGTATCTTTTGTGGTTTCTGTGGTGGATGCTACCATTGACATAGCGGCTGATGATATTGTGGTTTGTGAAGGCGAGGCAATAAATTTCCCCGCTGGATATGGAACTTTTGATCCTTCTGAAGTAGATAATACGGTGCCCGGAACAACTACCGTAACCTATGAAATTAACACCGGTATGTCTTGTGAAAATTCAACCACCTTTGATGTTACCGTTAATCCCCTCCCCACAGTGGATATTGCATGTGAAGACCTGGAATACTGCATCGATGAAACAATAACATTACCATCAGGTTCAGGAACGTTTGATCCGGAAACTGTGGACAACAGCGTCGGGGGCACAACGAATGTTGTTTATACAACTGCTGCCTCAGCAGAAGGGTGTGTAAATACATGTGATTTCAATGTTACTGTATATGATAACATTATGGATATTGCCGCTGAAGATATCACGGTATGCCAGGGTGAAACTATTGAATTCCCATCAGGAAATGGAATTTTTGATCCGGCTACTGTAGATAATACTGTACCTGATACTACCACAGTAACGTATTACCTTGCACAGGGAACTGATTGTGAAAATTCAACCACTTTTGATGTTACCGTACTTGTAGCTCCTGAAGCGCCTGTTGACCTTGGTGATGATTACATGTTATCAACAACAGCCGACGGGGATTTGCAGTGGTATTTTGAAGGAGAACCAATTGACGGAGCTACCGATACAACCTACACCTGCACTGAAAACGGTACTTATTATCTCATTGTTACTGCTGATAACGGATGTTCAACACAATCTGAGGATATTGTTGTTGCAGGGCTTTCCATTGATAATCCTGGCAACATCAGTTTTGGTGTTTATCCCAATCCGGCAGAAAATAATGCTTATATTGATATTCCTGTAAACACAGTGCAGCTTTCTGTTTATGATATTACCGGCAAAAAGGTATTAAGTAAACAGGATTTTTCAGGTGGTAATCTTGATCTTTCCGGATTATACACCGGGATTTATTTTATCAAGCTTGAAAGCAAAGGAATATCAGGAATTGAGAAATTAATCGTGAAATAAAAATCTTCAGATCTGCCGTCGTAAACTAGGTGCAGATTTGAGGAAAACCAAACACAGGCTTGCGAATATAAAACCTGTGTTTGGTTTTGTTTACTTTTGGTGCAATCTTTGCATTAAAATGCTGAATTTAAAACTGATATTATGAAACATGTTTTTTTTGCTGTTGTGTTGGGTTTGTTTTTTTCTGTTAACCTTATACAAGCTCAATCTTTTTCCAATGTTCAATTGAAAACCCTGGAACGGCAAACCGTACAATCCGGGGATGTCATCCAAAACGATGAAGGTCCGGTTTTGCTCTGCTTTTGGGCTACCTGGTGCAAACCGTGTATCAAGGAACTCAATGCGTACAACGAATTGTATCCTGACTGGGAAGAAGAAACAGGCGTAAAAATCATTTTAATTTCAACAGACAATGCACGCAGTATGCATCGTGTTGCACCGTTTGTCAATGGAAAAGGCTGGGAGTTTGATGTGTATATTGATGCCAATTCTGATTTAAAAAGAGCGATGAATGTGGTAAATATCCCGCATACATTTTTACTGAATTCTGAAGGAGAGGTGGTTTGGCAACATACATCCTATATGGAAGGGGATGAAGCAGAGGTATATGAACAAATTCAGGCGATTACAGTTAACAATGAATAAAATTGGATTAAAATCAACGTGCGAACCGGGAGAATGATAAAAATTACCGTTAAGGTTTTGCCGTTACTGATGATGTGTGCATCACTTCAGTTGAGGGCTCAGGAAGGAAGAGTTACAGGGAACTTCCAGGGAGATTTCCAGTATTATATTTCCGATACCACCATCAATGCTGTGTCTCCCGACGAACGCCTGTTGATGAATTCGTATGCCAATTTCACCTATCACAAAGGTAATTTTTCTGCCGGCCTGCGGTATGAAGGGTATCTGAATACCCTGGCAGGTTTTCCCGGTGAAGTTTGCCGCAATGATGGTGTCGGGATTCCACATCGTTGGGCACGGTTTTCCAAAAACGGCCTGGAAATTACAGCCGGAAATTTTTATGAACAATTTGGTAATGGCCTTTCATTGCGAACCTATGAAGAAAAAAACCTCGGCATTGATAATTCCCTGGATGGTGTCAGGGTGAAATACAATCCCGTTTTTGGTTTAAATATTACCGGTCTGGTGGGCAAACAACGTTATTATTTTGATTATGGCCCCGGAATTGTGCGTGGGTTTGATGCTGAAATCGGCATCAACGATGTGATCAAACCCTTGATGGACAAAATGCTCAGGATCCGTCTTGGAGGCAGTTTTGTCAGTAAATACCAGGATGATAATGATCCGGTGTATGTACTTCCGGAAAATGTTGCAACAACAGCTGCCCGTCTCAATGTCAATTATAAACTCTTCAATCTCGAAACGGAATATGCCTATAAAATCAATGACCCTTCACAAGACAACAACTATATCTATAAACCGGGACAGGCTTTCCTTGCTACCTCTACCTATTCCCAAAGCGGATTGGGCATTCTGTTGAGCACAAAATGGGTGGATAACATGAGTTTTCGATCTGACAGGAACGCTGTACTGACAGATTTGAACATCAATCTTTTGCCTGAAATCACGAAAAATCATGTTTATACCCTTGCAGCCTATTATCCGTATGCCACACAACCTGCCGGTGAATGGGGGATACAGGCTGAAATATTTTATAAATTCAAAAGAAAAACCACACTTGGCGGAACATACGGTACGCAGATAGCCCTGAATTATGCGCGCGTTCACAACATTGATAAAACCCAGGTAAGCGATACGATTCCTTTGAATGCCATGGGTACTGATGGTTATAAAACTCAGTTTTTCAGCGTTGGAGAGGAGTTGTATTTTGAAGACATCAATGTTGAGGTGTCAAAAAAATGGACAAAAAAATTTAAATCTGTATTGACGTATCAGCATTTAACCCTGGATAACAATATTTTGTTGCAAAGTGAGTATCACGGGATGATCAAAGCCCATATTGGCATTGCTGACCTGACGTATAAGCTCAATTCAGATTATTCGATCAGTACAGAACTCCAGGGCATGTTTACAGACCAGGACAAAGGAAACTGGGCCCTTGGGTTGATTGAAATAAATGCACCCAATGTGTTTTTTACCATCATGGATAATTGGAATTACGGCAATCCTGAAAAAGATCAGAGGATACATTATTTTACCCTGGGCATGGGATACGTAAAAGGTGGAAGCCGCATACAATTGTCTTACGGCAAGCAACGCCAGGGAGTAATGTGTGTCGGGGGCGTGTGTCGCATGGTACCCGCCTCAAATGGTGTTATGTTATCAATGTCAAGTACGTTTTAACAATTATGAACATACAAAAATACATATCCGGACTAAAAATAATTGGCCATATATCTGTGGTGTTCATGCTTTTGGGGGTATTGTTTAATGCCTGTGATGAAATTGATGAACCTTACATTGAGGAAGATACTGTTGTATGGCATGGCAGAAAAATTTTGATCATGGAATTCACAGCACACCGTTGCCCGAATTGCCCCGAAGGGCATGAAGAAATTGAAAATCTGCAATCTGCTTTTCCTGATGCCATTGTTCCTGTAGCTGTGCATTGTGGTATTGATGCCATGCCGGTGACCAGTGATACAACAGAACCATACCATTATGATTTCACCAGTGATATTAGCATTGAACTGGGAGGAGATGGTGGAATTACTTCAAACGGGTACTTTAATATCAGCAGTAAACCCACAGCAGCCATCAACGAATTTGCGCCGGGAAACTTATTCAATGTGCAGGCATGGCGCAGCGAAGTGGCAAAGTACATACAAACCTATCCCGAATTCAGTATTGATATTGATCCGGATTATTCAGAACAAGACAGCCTTATGTCTGCGGATGTATCTGTGGAAGCTGTGTTAGATTCAAAACGCAATTTACATCTTTGCGTGTATGTTGTTGAATCAAACATCATTGAATGGCAAAAAACACTTGAAGAACCGGATGGCGTTGAAGATTATGAGCACAACCATGTGCTTCGTGCCTCTATGAACGGGGTTTATGGAGATGTTGTCAGTGCTGATAACGCTGCGATTACTGTAGGGGATGAGTTTACAAACTCCTATAGCATGGCTGTTGATGATCAATGGGATCTACAAAACCTGCATGTTGTAGCTTTTGTGTACGACAGTGACAGCTATGAAATATTGCAGTCTGAAGAAATCCCGCTTTTTGATCAATAGAATAAACCAATCCCGTAAATTGTAATTATTCAGACGTATTATTACCTAATTGGGTTTGTACGAGTAATGAGCATTTGATTAACCTCGGTCTTGATGTTGTATTACAATGACAAGAACCTATTCAACATGGTCTATAGTAGGCCTGTTAACAATCGTAGCAAACCCCGACCTTCAGATCGGGGGTGCAACAATAAAAGAAACATGGGCTTTAGCTCTGAACCCTTTGCGATTCTCCGTATCTGCCGTGATCTGCTACTTTTGGCGATATCCATTTATTTTATCTGTTAACGCTCTGATTAGTTTCTGTAAATTTATTATCTTCACAACATGAAGCACAAAAAACATAGTTTGCTGGTTGTTATTGCGTTTTTCTTAATGATATCAGTGTCAGCGCAGGATTTTAAAGGAGGCTTTTGTGCCGGCCCCGTGGTGACACAATACAACGGAGATAACAAAGGAGGTTACAGTAAGATCGGGCCAAAAGCAGGCTTTTTTGTGCGCAGGGTAATGCCGGGAAAGTGGAATTATCAGATTGATTTGATATTTGTCCAGAAAGGCAGCAAATATGAGTATATTGATGATAATTCATCTTATTATGATTATTATAATTTACGGCTCAGGTATATTGAGGCCCCGTTGACTTTTCAGTATGTTACCGACAAAATTGAAGTTCCCGGCCTTTTTCGGTTGAGCTTTGGAACAGACATTGCATTTGAGATCGGGTTGGGTGCTGCTTATCTGCTTGAAGCCAAAGAGGATGATGATGGTGGCGGTTGGCTGAATGAGACAATCAGGCCATTCAAAAAGTATGATATTACAGGGCATCTTGGTGTTGCTTACTGGTTTAATCCCCATTGGGCTGTGAATTTTCGTTACAGTTACAGCATTTTGCCCGTGCGTGCCCACCCCGGTGGCCAAACATGGCTGATTGACCTCGGAGAGTACAACAACGTGTTGCATTTTACACTTTATTATGCATTGTAATAAACCTGAACATATTGTTATAGCCATCACTGGCGCAAGCGGCTGTATTTATGCCAAAAGGCTGATTAAAAAACTCGAAAACACGAAAAATGCTCCCTGTATCTCAATCATCATGTCTGAAGTGGCAAAGCAGGTGTGGAAAACAGAGTTGGGAGTACTGCCTGAATTCAAGCACAAGATGTACCACGAAAAGGATTTCATGGCGCCGTTTGCTTCAGGGTCGTCCGTTGCTGATAGCATGGTAGTCATCCCCTGCACCATGGGCAGCCTCGGTAAAATTGCACATGGCATTGCAGACAACCTGATCACAAGAGCCGCAGATGTGATACTGAAAGAGAAAAAACAACTGATCATGGTCCCGCGGGAAACCCCCCTGAATCTCATTCACATCGAAAACATGAAATTGTTATCCCTTGCCGGGGCCACCATCATACCTGCCTGCCCATCGTTTTATGCCAAGCCTTCAAGCATACATGAGCTGGTTGATACCATCGTTGACCGCGTGCTTGATCATTTGGGATATGCATCGGAAAGTGCAACACGGTGGTAGTGTGCCTATGAGGCTGTTTTGTCCTAAAATATGGCTAGGTTAAACATACAATTAAGCTCTATATTTAAAACCATATTTGGTGTTTTATGCCCTAAAATGTAAAATCCTAAAACTTCTCTGTTTAACATCAGTGTGTGGCACAAATTTTGTTTCACAGATAAAAAACTTTAAGCATTATGAAAAAACTTTATTTCCTATCTGTTTTATGCCTGAGCATAATTACCATTCCGCTGCATAGCCAAACAAAAGAAGAACTTGAAGCAATGCGTCAGGATTTTGAGAATTACAAACAACAGGAACGCGAAAATTTCGAGCAATTCGTAAAAGAACGTGATCGTGATTTCGCTGCTTATATCGAACAGGAAATGAAAAACATTGAGCTTTTCAAATCACAAAAACAAGACAGGAAACCAGGTCCGGATAAAATTCCGCGTTTTAAACCTGAAACCCAAAAAATAGAAACACAAACTATCCCCTTGATGGAAGTCAAAGACCCTGGTATTTCCGAGGCACCAGCACCGGCTCCCTATAATATAAAACCCGTCATCAAATTACCCACCTCTGTTGAAACAAAACCTGGGGTTATATTTAAAACCGCCACTTTTGATTTTTACGGCACACAACAGGTTTTTCATTATGATTCGGAAATTCATCAAAACCCCGGAAGCAATACCAATGCAGAAGTGATTGCTGCTTATTTTGAAACATTAAGTGAAACCGACTATTTCCCACTCGTTGAAAGCCTGATTGAACAACACAATAAACTCAACCTGAACGATTGGGCATACCTTAAACTGTGTGAATCCCTGGCAGAAAACATCGCCATAACAGATCGTGAAAAGAATCTGCTTCATTGGTTTTTATTGCTTAAATCCGGGTACAAAACCAAAATTGCTTATTACGAAAATGAAGTAAGCATCATGATTCCAACCAAACAAAAATTGTTTGGCCTGCCTTTTTATTCCTTTAATGATCAAACATATTATATTTTGACTCCGGGGCTATCAAACATTTTTACATACACCAAAGATTACCCTGGCGCTGATGCCGTTTTTGATTTGCATATGCATGAAACTCCCGTATTGCCAATGTCTCCGGGGATACGAATGCTCACAGATAAGGAGGGGGGGGACATAAAACTGGTTTACAATAAAAACCTGAAAAAACTTTACAATGATTTTCCACAGACAGATATTAACTTGTTTTTTCAGGCCGGCCTATCTCCTGTTGCCAGAGAATCCCTGCTGAACTATTTTGAACCTTTGCTTAAGGATAAGTCAGATAAAGAAAAGATAAATATACTCCTTGATTTTGTCCAGCATCAGTTTGCTTATCAAACAGACCAGGACCAGTTTGGCAAAGAAAAATTCTTTTTTCCGGAAGAATTATTTATCTATCCGTATGCGGATTGCGAAGACAGGTCTGTATTTTTTGCCTGGCTTGTCAGAGAATTTACAAGCCTTGACGTGATCGGTATTGATTATCCCGGACATATTGCTACAGCTGTACATTTTCCCAACCAGGTAAAAGGACATCATCTGACCTGGCAAGACAAAGATTATACCATTTGTGATCCGACCTATATCGGTGCTCCGGTTGGTTTATCCATGCCCCAATTTTCAAAACAAAAAGCTGCAGTAATTCCAATTATATCTGTGCAAAATCCGTTGATAATTGCTGAACAGCTCTGGGCTAAAATATATGAATACGGCGGTTTCCGTAATAACATCGAACAAACAGCATCACTTGATGATGAAGGGAATATGTACCTGTGTGGATCTTTCAACAAAAAACTGCAATTCCCTGAAAAAACTTTAATCTCAGATCAAAAACGCAGTGGCTTTGTTGCCTCCTTTTCTCCACAGGGAAATCTTATCAATGCCATTACTCTTGATGATGCTCCCCTTGTCAGCCCTCAAAATCTCATGATTCAAAACAACAGGATTTTTATCAGTGGAGAACAAAAATACAAATCAAAAAACATGGTGTTCCTGGCTGAACTAAACAAAACACTGCATACGATTTGGGCCAAAAACATTGAGCCTGACAAGGAAAGCAAGGCGCTTGAGATTAAATTGGACCCGTCACATAAAAACATACAAAGAAACAACATTAACCCCCATGAAATTATTGAAG
The DNA here is from genome assembly GCA_027858215.1 of Candidatus Delongbacteria bacterium. GTDB lineage: Bacteria > Bacteroidota > Bacteroidia > Bacteroidales > ML635J-15 > JAQIBY01. Next base: position 9,174 of record JAQIDD010000227.1, read on the forward strand.
AAAATGCCTTGCGTGTTTTCCCGGATGGCAGCCTTGAACTACATGCTCACAATTCAATGCCAATATACAATAACATTAAATCTGCAGGAAGCCTGAGTGCATATGATATGGCTAAATTATGGAAACATCAAAGTGATGAGTACCGCCAAAAAGCATATCATAAATCGGTTTCAGGATTTTTGGCATTTATTCATACCCTGCAAACACATCAACGACCTGTCACTGGGAATGAAATTACAGCCAGCCTGAATGCCTTTGACTCCAATTTCAGCACTAAACATGCAAGTTTGAATCATAATCTGAAAAAGATTACAAAAATTACCTGCCAGGACAATATCGTGAGCATTAACATCAAAGAGGGCAGCAGCATCCTTTTGGGGCCGGTTATACTTTCTGATAACAGCAAAATACAATTGCAAAACTATCACAGTGGCAACCTCAAAATAATATGCCTTTCCGGGGTACAATACAAATCTCTGTTCAGAGAATATTCCGTGAAAAGCATGAAAATATTTAAAGCGAATGGTGATATCCTTATGGAATATAACGATAAACATGAAAAAGCCCTGTTATCAACAACAAAAGATGTCATGAAATAAAATGATGATTTTATTATTTTGGAGACATTGAGAATAATTATAAATTTACAACCAAATTAAACCTAAACTAATGAGAATTTCTATAAAAATACTGATTTTCGCATTGTTGAGTGTGACTGTATTGTCATGTGCTCACAAACGACTTGCAAAAAAAGCCTCTGACTACGAACAACAAGGGATGTATGCAGAAGCTTCTGAACTGTATTACCAGTCGGTATTGAAAAAAAACGATTACATTGATGCCCGCACAGGCTTAAAAAGAACAGGGCAACGGGTTGTTGACAATAAATTCAGCAAATTCACCGAGGCATATCACCAGGGAAACAACAAAGAAGCGGTTTATTATTACCTTGAAGCCAGGGATTTTGAAGATAAAGTAAACAGTGTGGGTATTGAACTTTCAATACCTCCTTATTATGAAGAATACTACAATGAAGTTAAGTCCAATTACCTGGACGATAAATATTTCGAAGGGAAAAAATACCTGAACAATGAAGATTTCTCCAAAGCCGAAAGCGTGTTTCGTGAAATTGTTGAGATAGATAAAAATTACAAAGACAGCCGTGAAAAACTGAACATTGCTGTATATGAACCAAAATACCGCCAGGCAGTGGATTACATGGGCATAGGAAAATACAGAAGCGCTTATTATTTGTTTGATGAAATCATCAGGCATTATACCGATTATAAAGAATCATCAGATTTGAGACGAGAAGCACTGAACAAGGCTACCATCAAAATAGGGGTTGAAGATTTTACTAACAGTTCAACAAATTATACCATTGATGAGCAATTAAAAACACGTTTAATACAGGCACTGAACCAAACAGACAATCCTTTTATCAAAGTGGTTGAATACACAT